>NZ_PGCK01000006.1 GCF_021023085.1 Methanooceanicella nereidis
AAAAAGACCGTTTTCAGACAAAAAATCACAAAAAAACCAACAAACCCCACAACCATCCGCATACCAACCACCAAAAAACACGACCACTACCAACCAAACCCAAAAAACACAAGCACGGGAACACTGGAACCACAAAATTTTTTATATGATTTTTTAAGGTCACGAAAACTCTAAGAGTTCACTCACTAAACCACCAAGGCTCTAGTAACACCGTCAACGCACAAACATCACGAATACTCAGCTCAATGCTCGAAGTGCCCTAAGTCACTAACGCTAAAACAAATCCCGAACCTCTCCAAAACACAAAGGTTTAATATCCCGGTTTGTGTTGCGGTAGTATCTATATTTGTCTGTAAATCTTTTGTGACAACCTTTTAGCACGTGTATAGATTCCCAAATTACAGCAAAATTGGGACATCACCGTGTTGCATCTGATCTATAACCATCAGGATATATATCAATCGTGTAAACGTCGACCGTGACGTTAAACTTTAGTGTTTTAGAGAAGTTCGGGATTTGTTTTAGCGTTAGTGAATTTGAGAGGTTAGTGCATTGAGTCGAGCCTTAGGGATGTTAGTGCGTTGACGGTGTTACTAGAGCTTTAGTGGTTTAGTGAGTGAACTCTTAGTGCCTTTGAGACTTAAAAAAACATTAAAAAAATTTTAGTGTTTCTGTGTTTTCGTGAGGTTAGGTGTCTACCTGCCATCCGTCAGGCATAACCACAAAACATAAAATAAAAAACCTCAACAATAAAGTATCAAGCATTATTATTTAAAATACACAATTATTAATCGATAAAATAAATTTATAATCTGTAAGCCCCATAATTAATTATTATTCGAGGTGTCGGGGGGCTTTCCATTAAGAAAACATTCGCATTATTTATAATTCTGACATTATTCCTGTCATGCTGTGGCTGTATCTCAGAAGAACAACAAGACAAAAGTAGTACTGCACCGGTCTCTGCCCCTCCTCCGGAAACTTTCTCGATCGCACCGGATAATCCCGACCTGATAAAATACATGGATGACGTAAAGCAAGGAAAAATAAAGGAAACCACCGATGACGGTCATTATTTAGGCTATATCCCGCCTGCGGCAGACATGTCATATCTTGAAGGCACCATACACGAGACCGAAGAGGTACAAAGAGCAGGATCAACGTATTCAAGATACGACCTCAGGGAACAAAACAAGCTCACACCCGTAAAAGACCAGGGCAGTTCAGGCTCCTGCTGGGCTTTCTCCACATACGGTTCTATGGAATCATACATTTTACCGTCACAAAACAAGGACTTCTCAGAAAACAACATGAAAAACACTCACAGCTTCGACTGGGGACCCAATGACGGCGGCAACCATTTTATCTCGACAGCATACCTTACGCGAAGAAGCGGGCCCGTATACGAGTCGGATGACAGGTATAACGCCAGCTCCACATCATCCCCTGCGAACAGGCAGGTACGTAAATATGTGAACGAAGTACTGTTCCTGCCGAACAGGAAAAATGCTACAGATAACGACAACATCAAATGGGCGATCATAAAGTACGGCGCGGTATATACCAGCATGTGTTACGATAGTAAGTACTTCGATGCGAATAACAGCTCATATTATTACGGCGCGGCCTCTTTCCTGAGCCATAATAATCACGCGGTTGACATAGTCGGCTGGGATGATAAGTACAGTAAATATAACTTTAAGACACCTGCACCCGCTGATGGGGCATTCATAGTAAGAAATAGCTGGGGCACCGGCTGGGGAGATGGCGGATATTTCTACGTATCATATTATGACATCGGCATAGGGAAGGATAATACGGTCTTCACCTGCAATGACCTGGAAATGAATAATATTTACCAGTATGATCCACTGGGCTATGTAAAGCCCGCCGGCTTTAACAGAAATACGGCGTGGATGTCTAACATCTTTAAAGCGACATCGGACCAGAATATCAATGCGATAGGATTCTATACACTTGGATTTAACACCGAGTATGAGATATATGTCTATTTAGACCCGACGGACGGGCCGATATCTAACGTCAGTTCCTCATCGGTCACAAGAGGCACTATAGAGATACCGGGCTATCATGTAGTAAAACTTGACCGTGCAGTACCGGTATTCCGGGATCAAAGATTTGCGATAGTCATTAAAATAAAGACTCCCGGAAGCACCCATCCTGTGGCTGTCGAGACGTATAGATATGGTTATAGTAGCAAGGCTACGGCGAGCAATAACCAGAGCTTCATCAGCAGCGACGGAACGCGATGGTATGATACAAATATTCAATTTAACACGACGAACATTTGCATAAAAGCCTATACTGTCAACAGCACTATTGTAAGCACAGGGCCTAGACCCGACGCTGCAATAATATCCAATACCATCCCGTCTACCATGATACAGGGTAATTCCTATAATGTCTCTGTCACGATGAAAAACACCGGAAACATAGCCTGGACTGAAAGCGATAAGATAAGGCTGGGATCGGTGAATGAAAGTTCCGGGGACGCCGCGATGTTCGACGGATTAAGGCAAAAAATATCCGGCAGCACATCAGTAGCGCCTTCATCTAAATATACATGGAACTTTACGATGACGGCCCCGGAAGCAGGGACATATTACGTTCAATACAGGATGATCTGGGAAAACCATACCTGGTTCGGCGACACTGTCGTAAAGAAGATCGTTGTAGAAAACCGGGTATATGACACGGATATCATTAACGAGAATATTCAGGATAAAATGGGCACCGGCTGTACTTACCCGTTCACTATAAAGTTCAAGAACACAGGTAACGTGGAATGGACCGGCTCGACAGTCTCGACCTGGATGTCTGTCACCGACAAAAACAACACCGCCAACACAGGCAATGCTACATATACGATCCCTGCGAACATATCAGTTCAGCCCGGCCAGTACTATATATGGAACGGTACGGTCACTGCGTCAACTACGCCCGGAAATTACATTTACAGGTTCGGGATGAAAGGGCCGAATGGCACGCATATAGGCGAATTATTGAGTGTCAATGTAGCTGTTTCACAGCCATATGCGGATTCGGTGCTTATATCGAACAACATTCCGTCAAGCATGCTTAAAGGCAATACATATACTGCATCCGTAACGATGAAAAATACTGGCTTGCTGCCGTGGTCAAACGATAACGGAGTCTACCTGGGAGCTATCGATTATGCGACCAACGATGCATCCAAATTCACAGCGACAAAGCTCTACATTCCTGCAGGTAAGGTCATTTTGCCGGGCGAGCAATATACGTGGAGCTTTACGATGAAAGCACCGACACAGGCAGGCTCGTACAGCGTGAAATTCCGGATGAAATGGGAAGGCCACGACTGGTTCGGGTCCCATGCTAATAAGACGGTGTCTGTAAAGGCTGCGACTGCAATATAAAAAGATAGGGGCTTAAAAAACAAAAAGCCCTTACTATTTTTTAAAATAAATGTAAATGAATACGGGTTTAGCGGGCTTCACAGGTATGTACGTCTATGACATCGACGATCACAGGCTTATAGTTCTCCAGCTGCGTTACGGATCTTACCTTCCCGCGGGCGTTAACCACAAGCTGTATCCTCGCAGACATAGTCTCGCGTTCCTCTAATGAGTCGGAGGTACCGTAAGTTATACGGTGCATACGTATGTCCGTGCTCCTCACGGTCGTAATATACCCGCAGTCGCCGGTATTAAGGTCGGACGGTATGACATCGGTGATAAAGACCTTGTCGCCCGGAGTAATATCAGAGAACGCGATGACGTTATGGGTGCTGCGCACTTCGAAGGTCCTTATGCCTCTCTTGAAAAGATCGTCTAAGGCATCCCTGCTTATCCCGGTCAATGCTATCATTTTCATTCCGGATCACCCATACATTGTGAAGTCTTTTCCAGGCTTCTTCTCGGTCTGAGCCATCTGTTCGGAGAGCTTATGCAACAGCTTTTCTATCTGGTCCGCCTGCTCCATTAACGGCTCGGTGCTAATGTCCCACCCGTAGATCTTGTTAAGAGCCTTCACCACTTCGGCCGCGGCTCTAGGGTCCGGGTTCGGCCCCCTGGTCTCGCCAAGCAGGCAGTATGCAGGGATATCATGTTCCATGCATTCATTCATCAACACACCGGGGACACCTGCTATCGTTCCCATCTCGAACGTCAATGCGACATCTTTGATCTTCTCGAACTCTTCGTCGGTCGTCGCTGCGCAATATACATTATAATCCAGTCCCGGCGTCGCAAGCCCGGCGATGGAGACCACCTCTTTCGGGTTCAGCGTCTTGATCCATTGCACTATGGTACTGCCGACTTCTTTACTGATAAGCGGCTCGATAGGGATATCGGAAAACAGGACCACGAGCTCCTTTTCTGCGCTTTCATAGATACGGACAGCCCCTTTAACCCTGCCGCCATATATCACGGCTACAGGCGGGAAAAGCTTTGAGTCCACAAAACCCACGTTTTTCATCTTGAACTGCTCGATCAGATGCTGGGTAACAATATTTCCTACCAGCCCCATGCCGGGAAATCCGCCCAGCACCGTCGGGTTTTTACATTCCAGACTTTCAGCGATGACTTCGACCAGATCCTCATCGTGATTACCGACGCTTTTCATTTTATCGACCATCAATATTTAAGGTCGGTCTTTAAAAAATATAAAACTTATCACGTAAGTATTAAATCAAATCAAAGCTAAATGCCATTAAAAGTTCAAAAATTGATAAAAAGAATTTAGATCCATCTAAAGTATCAATTAATTATCGGGCAAGTTAAACTTAAAACAAATAGAAAATCTTTTTACGTTCTGGAAATAAAATATAGAATAGGTGATATTATCAGCGAATACAAATTTAAGCGTGGCTTTAAACCTGAAGGGGAGAGAATTAAAAACGTTATGGAAGAGACTTTTGGTATCCCTGCGACAGAAAACGCCGGAAAGTATACGATACAGTATGGCGCAATAAAAGAGCTGAAAGCATGGGTGGATGATAAGAAGCTTTTCGTTGAGACAGAGTCCGACCGTGATGTGAAGGATGAAAAGGTCATACTTGACACTAACAAGAGGTTCAGGGACTTTTTAGAAGAGGCCACCGGCTATTCTGCAAAAGAAAGACTAAAGCAGGCAAAGAAAGCAGTCTCAGGGGAATAGATCAAATCCAATCCCCCTGTTCTTAAAAGTATCAATTGACGGAGCATTAGATCAGATGATAGACCACGCCGCCGTTTACAGGTCCCTGTTACCTATAGAGATAGAAGTGATGAAAGGGATCGAGAACGGCATGAAGACCCACGAATGGGTACCGGTAGAGTCAATAGTATCCTACACCGGGCTTAACCAGAAAGAAGTCGAGTTCAGGCTCAAGAAGCTTTCCAAGCAGGAGCTTATAGAGTGGCTTACGCTTTCGTATACAGGATACAGGTTAAAGTTTAACGGATATGACATACTGGCGATCAACACTTTCGTCAAAAAAGACACCATCGAAGCTCTCGGTAATGTCATCGGCGTCGGAAAAGAGTCCGTGATAATCGCCGCCATGAGCGTTACCGGTGAGGTCGCGATCAAATTCCACAGGGAAGGCAGGACCAGCTTTAAGCAGGTCAAGAGGACTAGAGAGCATCTTATCAATATAGAGCATTATTCATGGCAGTACGCGGCAAAGCTCGCCGCGAACCGTGAGTTCGAGGCGATGCAAAAGCTCTATCCGGAAGTCCGAATACCACAGCCTATCGATTATAACCGCCATGCGATAGTCATGAGCATCGTTGACGGTGCGGACCTTGTCAGGGCGCAGGTGGCGGACCCGGAGTGGTACCTGGATGAGATATTGAAGCAGGTTAAGATCGCATACGACCTCGGCTATATCCACGGGGACCTGTCAGAATATAATGTGATGGTAAGCGATAAGGGCATCACCATAATAGACTGGCCTCAATATGTTACAGTAGGATCTAAAACAGCGGAAAGCCTGCTGAACAGGGATATAAGCAACATACTGACCTACTTCGAAAGAAAATATCGCGTTACAAGAGACCTTGAAGAGACCATAAAAAGCATAAAGGGAGAATAAAGTCCTTTATCTCTTCATCAATTTTTAAACTGTTCTTCAAAGATCTTTTAGGTTGTACATTTCAGTTGGCAGGCAGATACTAATTGAATATTAAATAATATATAATTATATACAATATAATAAAACTTAATAAAATGCAAATAAAATTTTACAAAAATAAAAAAAGATAACGCCGGGCTCAGAAGCCAGCGTCCTTTCTCATCTGTTCTGCTTTATCAGTGCGTTCCCATGTGAAGTCTTTACCGGTACGGCCAAAGTGACCGTATGCTGCCGTCTGCTTGTAAATCGGCCTGCGCAGGTCTAACGATTTTATGATGCCCTGGGGAGTCATTTCAAAGTTCTCCCTGATAAGCTCCACTATCTTCTTATGGGATACAGTGTTAGTCCTGAACGTGTCTACCATCACGGACACAGGCTCTGCGACACCTATCGCGTAAGCGAGCTGGACTTCACACTTCGTGGCAAGGCCTGCAGCGACGATATTCTTCGCGATATATCTCGCCATATAACAGGCTGACCTGTCCACCTTGGTCGGGTCTTTGCCCGAGAACGCTCCTCCGCCATGCCTTCCCATGCCGCCGTAAGTATCGACGATGATCTTACGTCCGGTAAGACCGGTATCAGCCTGAGGGCCGCCTACGGTGAACCTGCCTGTCGGGTTGATGAATATCTTGGTTGTGTTCTCATCAAAGAACCCTTCGGGCATGACAGGCTTTATGACCTCTTCAATAATGTCTTTCCTGATCTGGCTCTGTTCAACGTCAGGGCTGTGCTGCGAGGATACTACAACAGTGTCTACCCTTATGGGTTTATCGTCCTCGTACTCGATCGTCACCTGAGACTTACCGTCCGGCCTGAGATAGTCCAGCTTGCCGCTCTTCCTGGACTCCGATAATTTCATGGTCAGCTTGTGGGCGAGCATTATCGGCATAGGCATTAGTTCCGGCGTCTCGTTACAGGCAAATCCGAACATCATGCCCTGGTCGCCTGCGCCAAGATTGTTAACACCCATGGATATATCGGGCGACTGCTCATCGATAGATGTTATAACAGCACATGTCTCTGAATCGAAACCAAACTTTGCTCTCGTATAACCAATATCCTTGATGGTCGAACGTACCAGCTTGGGTATGTCGACATAACAGTTTGTCGTTATCTCTCCGGCGACTATCGCCATTCCGGTCGTTACTAGAGTCTCGCATGCTACTCTGCCGAGAGGGTCTTTAGCAAGAATAGCGTCCAGGACAGCGTCGGATATCTGGTCCGCTATCTTGTCCGGGTGCCCTTCGGTTACCGACTCGGAAGTGAAAAGATGCTTTTCTACGCTCATGGTTTTCCCTTACTTTATGTTAAAATAGAATTACCAAGCATTAATATTTATCGGTCAAGAAATAACCGTGAGTAATATTGTCATAGGCTGAATAAAGGATGTAAAAGGAAACATGAAAATTTTATTAATATAAAGTCTAAGAAAATTACCCTTTTTTACTACAATGGGCACAAAGTACATTAAACTGTTAACCACGAAATCTTTGATGAGCGGGGTCTTGCTCAGGCTTTAAGAATGAAAGAACGTGTCGTACTTACCCGGTCTTTAAGATGAAGTTTTTTATGGTTGTGCCTGTCGGATGGCAGGTAGACACGTAACCTCACAGAAACACGGAAACACAAAAATTTTTATATGATTTTTTAAGGTCTCTAAATCACAAAAAATGCTCACCAAATCACAAAGGCTCCAATATCACCGTCAACGCTCTAAAGTCTCAAATGCACGGCTTAATGCTCGAAGCGCTCTAAGTCACCAACGCTAAAACAAGACCCGAACATTCTCCAAAAACACTAAAGTTGAAAACCGCGGTTTGTGTATCCCTGATCCATCAACAAGAGTATATCGATCATGTAAGCGTCAACCGTGCAATTAGACCTTCGTGCCCTTGGAGAATGTTCGGGGTCTTGTTTTAGCGTTGGTGACTTAGAGAGGTTAGTGCGTTGGGCCGAGTGTTAGAGGTGTTAGAGCGTTGACTGTGATACTGGAGCCTTTGTGATTTAGTGAGTGAGATTTTGGTGTTTTGGAGCTCTTAAAATATCATATAAAAAATTTTTTGTGTTTCCGTGTTTCTGTGAGGTTATGTGTCTGCCTGCCATCCGACAGGAACAACACCAGAACATCTATCTCAGAACAGATGTTACATGCCCATTTTAAAAGAAACCATCTAAAAGTTTTTCATGGGAGCGCACAAAGGCGAACAAGGTACACTAATTTTTTTAATTATTTGCATATCTTCTAAAATCGTCCTTGGTGTTCCTTGTTCGCCTTCGTGCGCTTAGTGGTTAAAGTAAGGACAAATTGATTTTTTGAGTATTTAAATGAAAGATATTGTAAAAATAAACAGACAACAGTATCATCATGTTATAGATACCCGTGGGTCTATATGGAACACTTCTTCACCGTCTTTGTAGATAGTGACGATGCTTGTCGATTCAGATACCGTTATAGCTATACTTTTAGTGATCTTTGTCATAGACGCTGCCGCCAAATGACGCCCCCCAAGCCCCGGAACAAGCGTGATACCCTTTGCTCTTACGTCAAGATATCTTCCCGCAGCGACGATATATCCCTGCTCGTCCACGAGGAACATGCCGTCAAGCTGGGCGAACTCCTTAACGGACTCCCAGTTAGTCTCATCCCTGATGTTACGGTCTTTCTTTTTATGGCCCTCGTAAGGATTAAGGATGATCTGATGGGACATTTTCAACACTTTCTCTATGTCGCCGATAATGAAAGCGGTGCCGACGTTCTTATGTTCCCTGCCTTCCCTTCCGATCTCTATGGCAAGGTTAAGCACTGCCTTGAACAGGTCATAGTCAATGCTCGACGCAATGTCCGCGGTCTTCTGGATCAGCGGTATATTGGTGACACCCATCGTTATGATCGAGTTTATCTCGCCGAGGCTCACGATGCCGACTACAACCCTATTCGGTATCAGGCCCTTGAGATACGCCATTTCAACGGCCTCGCTCATCAGTTCGATACGGGATACTTTATGGAAAAGATATTCATCGGAAATCCTGCGCGGGATCTTTGCATAGATATTGATAACGGATTTTTCTTCCTCGACCTCTTCTTCCCGGCCGCTTCTGAGCTTCGCTATGATGACAGGGATATCTGTCGTTAATTGATCTTTTATATCCTTCGCATCATGGGAAATGATAATTATTGCCCCCGCATTGATACGTTTGGATAGCTCTTCGGCTGTCGTGACCAATTCATCCCTGACTATCATGTTATCAATACATTATTTATGAAAACACATTTATACACTTATCCTTTAATTCAAGAAAGTTAAATAAAATTTGACGTGAAAATTACCGTAAAAGGATAGGAATAGGCTTTACAATAAATAAAAGAAAACCTTGCTTGCCATAAACATGGCAGCAAGGTCACAATATCAATTATTTCGCGGGCACAATTTCCTTAACTGTAATGCTGAATAACAGGGTCTTACCTGCCATCGGATTATTCATATCGATGGCGACCGTACCATTCTGCTCGTCTATCGATACTACGCGGACCTCCATACCGTTAGAGGTATAGAGCGTCATGTTGACGGTAGGGGTAATATTATTCGCTTTAAGCTGCTCGAGAGACACCGGCTGCACCAGATCCGGGTTCCACTCGCCATATGCTTCCACTGGCGATAATGTAATGTTCTTAGTGTCTCCTTCCTTCATGCCAATGACAGCGCTGTCAAAGCCTTTTATCATCTGGCCTGCGCCTACGGTGAACTCCAGCGGCTCATAGGTCCTGTATTCGTTATAAACGCCTGACTCTTTAGCCACTTTTTCAATGGATGTATCAAATACAATGCCGTCGGGGAATGTACCGATATAATCCACCTTGATCGTATCTCCGGATTTCACTATCTTTTCATTGTTGCCCGCACATCCCGCGACCATAGCCATCGAGATGATCGCCGGTATTACGAACAGTAGCTTTAATCTCTTGCATGTCATAAAAATCGCTTTTATCCTTTGTAATTATTTATATATTATTCTCTTTAAATAAATTTTTATGAGAAATTATTGACGTACAAGGGATTTATAGTTTTGTACCGGCTAATAATTTAATAAAACAATATATAATATTATAATATAAAATATTGAATTAATATGGATAATTTTCCAGGCTTTTTAAAATGCCTCAAGGTAAATGCGCTTAAAATGGCGTGGACATCGCCATAACTGGGCACTGGAACAAGAATAAGCACCGGAGATGATATCTATTAGGATAGCTGCAATGGGAGACCTGCATTTTAAAGACAGATCATTAAAATCATTCCAGAGTTTATTAAGGATGGTCAACAATGATGCCGATGTGCTTGTATTATGCGGAGACCTGACGAGCCACGGCCTGATAGAAGAGGCGAAAATACTTGCCGAGGACATCATGAACGTCGAGATACCTGTAGTGGCGGTGCTGGGTAATCATGATCATGAGGCGGACAATAATGAGGAGATCATGGACATACTCGAGGAAGCGAACGTAAAAATGCTTGAAAGAGGCTCCTACGTATATCCCGGAGGAAAATATGGCTTCGCAGGAACGAAAGGATTCGGCGGAGGATTTTTAAATCACAGGCTGGCACCGTTCGGAGAAAAGGTATTGAAGGCATTCGTAGAAGAGACATACAGAGAGGCGAACAAGGTCAATAAAGCATTAAAGGATATGACCGCGGAGTTCAAGGTCGTCGTATACCATTATGCGCCGATAAAAGATACATGCTATGGCGAAAGCCTTGAAGTGCTGCCGTTCCTTGGTAGTTCCATTCTCTCGGACCCGCCGAACTCCTTTAAAGCTAACCTGGTACTTCACGGACATGCCCATAACGGAGTTGAAAAAGGGAGAACAGTGCTGGGCATCCCTGTCCGCAACGTGGCCTTGCCGTTGCATAATAAAAAATATGTCGTTTACGACACTACATCTTTTTGATCAGCGTAGAGACCACATAGTCAGGTATCGGGATAATATGCTCGTTGTCGCTTCTTACATATAACAAAAAAGACAACGCTCTTTCGTAATGCTCGCCGATGATGCTCAGGAAATAATCCCAGTCCATGGCCTCATAGGTATTCCAGAGGACTACGATGGCATCATACCAGTCATTCCGGGTACTTCTCATTGCCAGTATTTTTCTCAGTATAAGATCCTCTGGAGACATCACGTTAAACTCATATCCGAATATATCTCTCTTCTTCCCGTGTCTTATTGTATCGGCAGTGGTAATGACGCCGCCGACGTTCTCAAGAATGAAATCTATGATAAGGCCTTTCTTATATGCTTTGGATATCCAGTGGACTTCATCCATCTCGTTGATATCATAACCGTTCTCGCGAAGCGCCTCAAGTGCCGCTGTCTTTTTATCCGGCTCGATATAAAGATCGATGTCCTTCGTAGGCCGCCTGTTACAGTAAGACATCACGGCTATGCCTCCGCCTACGAGAAATGGTATCCCGTGCTCGTCCAGGATGTTTGTCATTTCTTTATAGGTCCTGAAACGTTCTTTTAATTCCATGAAGATTAACACCGGTTTTTATTTTTATAATATATGATAAAGAGCCATCAATATAAATTATACCAAATATAAGTTATATGAAAAAACGGGCCCGGAGCTCTTAAAGAGACTTATGCCCCATTATGAGCTTCCTTATTTCTATCCCTATGAAAACCGTAGATGAGACTGCCATTATCAGCAAAATATCATACAATCCCGGCTCGGTGGTCGCGAATATCCCCTCGAGGAAAGGCACGTATAATATTATAAGCTGAAGCATTATCGATAAGGCGATCGCCAGCAGCAGGTAACCGTTGCTGAATATGCCTATCTGGAACAGGGATTTTGTCTCAGACCTGCAGTTTATGGCGTTCCATAGCTGGAACACTACGAGCACGGTGAACGCCATGGAACGGGCTGTTTCCACACCCTGCGGCAGGTAATAATAGAAAATGCCAAGCGTTCCCGCCGATATTATCGCGCCCACGAGCAGCATATCAAAGACCATCAGTTTCGTGATGATGCCTTCGGATCTCGGCCTGGGCTTCCTCTTCATTATGTCCGGGTCGGCCGGGTCTACGCTCAACGCGAGCGCCGGAAGGCCGTCCGTTATAAGATTAACCCATAATATCTGTATAGCTAACAACGGAAGCGGCAATCCGAGCAGTATGCCTATGAACACGGTCAGTACTTCGCCCAGATTACTTGAGAACAGAAACTTTACGAACTTCCTTATATTATCGTAAATGCTCCTTCCTTCCTCCATAGCGTTCACTATGGTGGCAAAATTATCGTCGGCAAGTATCATGTCCGAGGCCTGGCGGGAGACATCGGTCCCCGTAAGCCCCATCGCGATCCCGATATCCGAGCGCTTAAGGGCCGGAGCGTCGTTGACGCCGTCCCCGGTCATCGCGACTATCCTCTCTTTCTTTTTAAGCGCTTCTACAATCCTTAATTTTTGTTCTGGGGACGTTCTCGCATAAACTTTGATCTTATCGATATTCTCTTCAAGGTCCGTTTCTGACATAGCATCCAGCTCTACGCCAGTAATGGCCATGTCGCCTTCATGGTAAATGTCCAGTTCCTTTGCTATCGCTATCGCGGTAAGCTTTTGGTCTCCCGTTATCATGACGACGTCTATTCCGGCGTCCTTACAAAGATCCACAGCGCCTTTTACTTCCTGTCTCGGAGGATCTATCATCCCCGCGAGGCCCAGATAGACGAAGTTTTTACCGACGTTTTCCGCATCCGTTACGACTTCATCCTCCTCGTACGCAAATCCGAGGACACGCATGCCGTCCATCGCCATGCTGTAATTGAAGTCGAGGAAGTACTTTTTCAGCTTATCGTCAAGCGGGACGAACTTTTCATCCTTATATACATATTTACATCTTTCGAGAACTACCTCGGGGGCTCCTTTCAGGTAGACGTACCTTTTTTCATCGCATAAGTTAATGGTAGTCATCGTCTTAGCCCTGGAACTGAACGGGACTTCGAACGTTCTCGGGCATACCGATTCAAGCTTCTCCTTGAAAAGCTCGGATTTTGCGCCGGCCACGAGCAATGCGACCTCGGTCGAATCGCCGTTGACGTTCCATGTATCCTCCAGCCTTTCAAAAGTGGCGTTATTACAAAGGATCCCTGCTATCAGCAGTTTCATCACATCTTCATATGAAGTGACATCAATGCTCTCGTTCTCTATCAGGAAGTCCCCTTCGCTGGAGTAGCCTGTCCCGGTTACGCGAATATCATGATCTGCCGTGATAAGCTGTTTTACCGTGATGATATTTTGCGTCAGCGTTCCGGTCTTATCAGAGCTTATGATATTTGTGCTGCCGAGTGTCTCTACTGCCGAAAGTTTCCTGATTATGGCTTTCCTCTTTGCCATTCTCTGGACGCCGAGAGCCAGAACGATAGTGACCGTGGCCGGAAGGCCTTCGGGTATTGCGGCCACTGCAAGGCTCACAGAGGTAAGGAACATCTCGTAATACGTTTTTCCCGTCAGTATCCCGACGATAAATATGAGTATACAAATGAATATCGCAGCAACGCCAAAAAATTTCCCGAGCCTGTCCAGGCTGATCTGCAGCGGGGTCTCGGTCTCCTCCCCGGTCTCGACCAGCGTAGCGATCTTACCGAGTTCCGTCTTCATGCCGGTGTCGGCCACAAGCGCTTTGCATCTCCCCTGAAGCGCGCTGGTCCCCATGAACATCATGTTGACGCGGTCGCCAGGCGAGGTTTTTTCCGGGACAACGTCAGGATATTTTTCAGACGGCTCGGATTCGCCCGTCAGCGCAGATTCGTCGACTTTCAGGCTCATAGACTCTATGATACGGACATCGGCAGGAACGTTCTCCCCTTCCTCTATCTCTATGACGTCGCCGGGGACAAGTTCCGAGGAGTTGATGCGGATCTTATGCCCGCCCCGGATCACGTTCGCTGTCGGCACGATCATCGAGCGCAGCGATTCTATAGCCTTTTCCGCCTTATATTCCTGTACAAAGCCAAGGATGGCGTTCAGTATGACTATAGCGAATATTATTTCGGCGTCGAGTATCTCGCCTATGAAAAAAGAGATGATGGTCGCCGCAAGCAGTATGTATATTAAAAAATTGTTAAACTGGCTAAAAAATATTATTATCGGAGATTTTGCCTTGCCGCTCTTCAGCACATTAGGGCCATATTGTTCCAGGCGTTTTTTTGCCTCTTCCGCAGATAGCCCTGATTCCCTGGTTTTCAGCTTTTCGATAGCCTCGGATAGTTCCAGCGAATGCCAGGGAGTATCGGCCGTAATGATACCTCCGGTCTACTGTTTCCTGACCATGAGAACAGGGCATTTTGCATGTCTCATGACCTTTTCAGATACGCTGCCCACGAGCACTCTCTCTAATGCGGACATCCCAATTGAGCCAATGACTATACAGTCAGCTTTGATCTCTTCCGAGAAACTGATTATGGAATCAGACGGCTGGCCTTTGATGATGATCTCCTCGCATTCTACGCCGTTATCGGCGCAAAGCGCTCTTATCTTATCTGTTGCTTTCTTGCCCTCAGCCTCAAGTTCAGTCACGCCTTCCGCATAATGTATCCCGGTATGGAATGCCAGGTCGACGTTTACCACATTCAATACGTATACCTTTGCGCCAAGGTTCTTTGCCAGGTACACTGCATGCTCGCCTGCGTGGAATGAATAATCCGAGCCGTCAGTCGGTACGAGTATCTTATTATACGATGGAATGGTCACAATTAATCTTTACCTCCCATAAAAATCAATATTGTGTCATTCTTTCACGATCTGCGTCCCGATACCTTTCTCTGTCAGCAGCTCTAGCAATACCGCATGCTTGACATTCCCGTTGATGATGCGCACGCTCTCGATACCGGCGTTCAGCACGGTGATGCTTGAAAGTACCTTCGGTATCATGCCCTTTGAGATGACGCCTTTTTTGATAAGATCGTAACAATCCATTATGTTCAGGTGTGACAGCAGGCTGGCCTTATCGTTCGGGTCCATCAATATGCCGTCAACGTCCGTGAGCGAAAGCAGGCTGACAGCTTTTAGCGATGCTGCGATGTCACCTGCGGCAGTATCCGCATTGATATTAAGCGCCCTGCCGTCCCTGTCGTAGCCTATGGGAGATATGACGGGTATGAACCCTTTTTCGAGCATAGTGAACAGAATATCCGGGTCTATCTTCTCGGTCTCTCCTACCCATCCGTAGTCCACGTCGACATCTTTACCCTCGACTGTTATCCTCTCCGGGCCTTTTTTCTTTGCCAGTAAAAGATTGCCGTCTATACCTTTTAGCCCGATTCCCTTTCCGCCATGCCTGGATATTAACGCCACAAGGTCTGTGTTGACCTTGCCGACAAGAACCATGCGGACTATGTCCATAGTCTCATCGTCAGTTACCCTAAGCCCGGACACGAAGCTGGGCGTCTTGCCCAGTTTTTTCATCATGGCGTCTATCTCGGGGCCTCCGCCGTGCACGATGACCGGCTTCATGCCCATGTAGCGCAGTGTCACAATATCTTTTATGATCCCGTTCCTTGCCTCGGAGTCGACCATGGCGTGCCCGCCGACCTTGATGACTATTATGGCGTCCCTGTACTTTTTCAGCCAGGGCAATGCGTCAGTGAACATCTCACCTATATCCATTAGTTTAAACACCTATGACAAATAAGCCCTTTAAAGATTATAATATTTTTTAAAGATGCTAAAAAATCGATACTTATGAGAAGAAAATTGTGTATAACTCCTAGAAAAATATATGGTCAATGTTTAAAATACAAAAACATATAACAAATGGTCTTAGCCTCTTTAATATTAATTCAAAGGCTGATACCCTAAGGGAAAGGAGCCATGATCATGCCAGATGAGAACACCGTGGAAGAAGAGGGATTGGCCGATACGACCTATGACGTAGGGATCATCGGCGCCGGACCGGCAGGGATGACCGCAGCATTATACACCGGCAGGGCGAACCTTAAGACTGTTGTCTTCGGGAACATTTTTGACTCCCAGCTTGCAAAGGCCGGCGACGTCGAGAACTATCCGGGATTTGACTCCATTAAAGGTATCGAGCTCGTGGAAAGGTTCAACAACCAGTTAGGCAAGTATAACGTGATCCAGATACCCACTTATATTACCCGCATCATGCGCAGGGACGATATGTTCACGCTCGTAACCGACAATGCAAAATACAGGTGTAGAAGCGTCATAATCGCGACAGGTTCAAAGTTCAAGTCTTTAAATATTCCCGGCGAAAAAGAGTTCACGTATAAAGGGGTGTCATATTGCGCCGTCTGCGACGGGTCGTTCTATAAGAACAGGAAAGTGGCACTCATCGGCACAGGAGATCATGCGGCAAAAGGCGCCATATATCTCGCCGGATTATGCAAGGATGTTGTGTTATTGACGGCTAAAGCAGACCTGGAGACGATGTATATAGACCAGGTGAACGCCCAGCCGAACATTACAGTCGTATATAATGCAAAGGTCACTGCGATTGAAGGCAAAGACGTCGTGAGCCAGATAAAGTACATTGTCAAGGAAGAGCCGGAAACGACAATCAAAGTAGACGGCGTGTTCATAGAAGGCGGGATCCCTAATTCGGTCCTTGCAAGCGAATTAGGCCTTGAGCTGGATAAAAAAAGCTACATTATCGTTAACCGTCCCGACCATACGACCAATATAGACGGTGTTTTTGCAGCAGGGGACATAACCGGCGGCATTCACCAGATATCAAAAGCGGTGGGGGAAGGGGCATGCGCCGCAGTGAGCGCAGCCGTATACCTTAAAAAAGCTAAAGCGCGAGCAAAATGAGCAATACCGCGCCTGTTACGATCGTCAGCAATATCGCTATCACTGCTGACTTTTGTATCACTTCTCCCTCTATACCAAGCTTATCGATCACCGCGGCCGCGTTAATGATCTTCGCAGGAGCTATGGCAGAGGCTATTCCGCCCGATACGGCATGTGCCGAGTATACGTTCATAAAGTCAAGGTCCAGTACGTCCGTTGATTTTTTCAGTATCCCGTAGAACATCACGTTAGACGATGTCTCGCTTCCCGATACGAAAGAGCCGAAAAGGCCTAGCAGCGGGCTTATGGCAGGAAATGCCGCGGCACCGAAGAACAGGGCGAACGTAAGGCCTATTACCGCGTTCATGTTAAAATCGGCGGCTCCGGGGGCGAATGTCAGTATACCGTCCACAACGGATTGCGCGGACCAGTCCATCACGTATGCGATAGCGAAAAAGACAGCCGCTGCAAGAGTGGGGCTCCATGCCCTCTTAAGCCATAGTCTCACGATCTTATTGGCCTCTTCTTTAGACCTTATCAGGAACGGCGCAGAAAGAACTGTACTGATCAGCACCCAGAAGTATGCCTGGTTCAATATTTTAAGGTCTACGTATTTGTTGGCCACGATATGTATCTTTTGGGAATCCCCGAGCAACCCATGAAGGAAAGCGGATATGTCGGGTATGCATATGACAATGCAGAACATTACAAGCAGTATCCATGGGAAAGCCGCTTTCCATAATGGCATTGGAGCGGGACCGTCTGCGAGAACATTTGCCCTCGGGGCTACCTTCGTCTTATAGAATATCGGCTTCCCCTGTATGACCCTTATAAGGAACAGTACCGCTATTGTCGTCAGTCCGGAAAATACTCCGACAAGACCTATCGCGCTTACAGGCAGCAGGTTCACGAACGCTATGCATGATAGCCCGAGAGTCCCGCCGGCTATGAGGGCCGGTACAAAGCCTTTTTTAACGCCTTCAATACCGTCGGCGATCCAAAGCATCCCCATAGCGAAACCGGTCGATACCAGCGGTAAAAATATGGCGATATTTTTCGAGAGACTTCCGACGTCCATGCCGAACACCTGTGCCGGCAAGGTTATCGGTATCGCCAGCAGCGAAAAAGACGTGAGAGGGTCATACCCAAGGCACGGCAGGGCTACCGCGGCAAGCGGTGAAAAACCCAGTGCGAGCATGATCGGCGGCAGCATGGTCACGGGCGTCGCGCCTATCGAGACGAGGAAAGAGCCCAGGCCGATATTTAGTATCATGATCTGCTCGTATCTCTCCGCGGCTATACTCTTGATGAACTCCGTTATTCTTTTTATCGCACCTGTGAGGTCCATCATAGTGACCTGCAGGATCGTGAAGAGCACCATCAGTGATATCCCGAGAGATGATAAAAAGCCGTTTATCGACGCATATGCCGCAATTTCCGGAGACGTGTTAAAGAATATGATCGCTATCACGAGGGTAGCGATCCAGCCGATCACTCCCATCAGCGTCCCGGACTTCTTTAGAAATACAAGGCCGATGAAGATGATAAGAATAGGTAATACTGCTAATGTAAATCCTGTTAATTGATCCATGTGAATCCCCTATCTATCAAAGCGTTAGTGTTTGTATGCAGACATGGATATATATTTTTCATGCCGTGCCATGCTATAGCTTAGCATAATGTATAGTCATCAAATATAAAGGTTTTGATTTCAGGACGATCGTTAAGATAATAGTAACGAGCACCTATTTAATAGTTACAAAAACCGTTTGGATAAAAATTAAAAATAAAGAGCCGGCAGTCATACCTGGCTCTTTTTCATTGCCTCATTCTTATCTACCGCTGATTGGCCTTCGATTATCAGTACAAGTATCAGAGAGATAGTCGCCAGCGGTAACGCTATGATAAGCGGATCGACGACAGGCCATGGATTTTGCAACAGTGTCGGCTGCCCGAACAAGAACTGGCATAATCCAAGTGCTTCGGATTCTTTCACATGTACGAACGCGGTCCAGGCGAACCATGTGACCGCGCCTACGATAAGGCTGACTACCGCTGCCTTCGTGGACGGCTTTTTACTGAATATGGCATGCGTGAAAGCCGGAAGGAATGCTGAAGCGCATAATCCCATGAACATCGCGGTCGCCCTGGCAATGATGCTGCCGGGCATGATGAAAGCCAGGAGGACGCTGACGACGATCATAACTAAAACACCGATACGGTTCTTTTTCAATGACGGCTTTTCACCGTTTTTCTGCCCGATTATGTCATGTCCTATCGCAGTGCCCATCGTATGGAACAGTGCGCTAAGCGTGGACATAGCTGCAGCCAGCAATGTCAATAAGAACAGCACGACGAACCAGTCGGGCATGATCGCGTTGATATATGTCGGTATGACAGAGTCGATGTTTGCTCCTGCCGCCTGAACGGCCAGCATTCCTTTATTATCAAAGAAATACACGTTAGTCAGGGCGCCGACCGTATAGATGACACCGGGGATCAATAATATGAACAATCCGCCGACCGGTATTGCCCTGTTCAGAGATTTATTATCTTTTGCCGTCATGAAGCGGACTACAAGCTGAGGCTGCGCAAGAACCCCGATGCCTACACCGAGTATTATGGTCGTTACGAGCGTATACCATAAAGGCGAGCCGAGGTCAGGCATGGAAGTCCACCCGGTATGGCCGCTAGCCGATAAGCTTTCAGGCACAAGGCTGGCCATGTTAGTAAGCGCTTCATGCGCAGGACCTATACCTCCAAGGGTCACATATGTGAAAATAAGCAATATTATCATGCCTATAAGCATGATTATTCCCTGGAAAGCGTCAGTATATATCACAGCGAGCAAGCCGCCGACTATCACATATATCGCCGTGATCGCGGCCAGGACCAAAAGCGCCGTGGTAAAAGACATGCTGAAAGTAGTCTCGATAAAACGGGCTCCGCCTATCATAACAGCCGAAGCGTAAAGCGGCATACCGATTATTATGATCAAGCCGCTGGCATATCTCATAAAAGAGGAACCATATACCTTTCCCATAAAATCAGGGAAGGTGACGGCTTTTAATCTGCTGCCGATCTCACGTGTCTTTTTTCCGTATACTACAAACGCCAGCAGGATGCCGACGCCGATATTTAAGCCTACCAGCCATATCAGGCCCATGCCGAGATTCGCAGCTACGCCTCCGAACCCGACTATTGCCGATGTGCTTATGAACGTGGCGCCATAGGATAACGCTATTAACGCGGGATGTACGTTCCTGCCTGCAAGCATGAAGTCTTCGGCTTCTTTCGTCTTTTTATATCCCATATACCCGAGGACCATAACTATGACAAGATATACTGCGGTCATTATGGCGAATGTTAATGTATCTACCGCCATCCCTATTGTCCCCCCTCTTTATTCCAGTTCAACAGGCCGTACAATACACAGGCTAATGCCAGACCGATCGTAAAAAGATAACCTAACCATATCCAGGGATCGTCGATTCCTAACAAATTAACACCACGCCGTTCATTACATTGACATGCTATATCATGCCATATGCCATGCTATAGCATAGCATAATAAATTGTCAAACAATATAAAGATTTTCATTCGTTAAAACTTATACGATAAGCTTATATAGTTATACACATATGTACACATAAGTACATTGAAGTACAATCATATACAGATTATTATGAAAGAGTGATATCTTATGAAATCAAAGGATATAGTAATTGTCGGTATCTTACTGGGAATAGGAGCTATAGTAAGATACTTTTCTCTTATAGCCCCGGGGCCGATCACGAGCAACTTGGTGATAGCGTTCTATAGCCTCGCCATCGTTTTAGTGAGCGTAACGATAATGGAAGCGGTGGGGATCGGTATTGTGGCAGGGATCATCTGCGCGCTTATCAGCCATTCCCTGTTCCCGCCCGCTAACCTTATTAGCGAGCCGATAGGTGCTCTTGTGGCGGTTTTAACGGTCCTGGGAATAACAAAGATCGCAGGACAGAAAGAAAGAAAGGACAGCACGGTTGGAATGGTCTTAACGGGATTGGGCCTAATACTCATGCTGGTCTTCGCAGCGGTGGTCTCACTGGACCCGACAAACGCTTTTGGATTAACGTTCCTGACCACCTCGATCAATAAGATAATATTCGGAGCTGTATCTGTGCTGGTCACACTCGCAGGGCTTTATCTTATTCCGAAGAAACTTCAGGAATATAAAGCAGCAATAACGGCACTTACAGCCACGCTTGCGAGCGGATTATCATTTATAATCGTGGCAGCGATAGTGATATTCCAGATGCCCGGATTCCTTTATACGACAAAAGTGCCTCCCCTTGACGTATTCGTCTTATCTGCACTGCCAATCGTAATTGGATGCGCCATCATAAACATGATACTGGCACACATACTCTACATACCGGCTAAGAAAGCGATGCGTTAAATCATCGCTATTCTTTTCTTTTTCTTTATAATTACAAAGACGATCTCTGTTTAATGTTAACACTCTTTTAAAATACGGAACATTTTCCTGGCTATTTATTCTCAAGAGTAAACCACAAAACAACAATAGTATATACAGAAAATTATATTAATATATAATATAATAATAAATTAAAGCTTAACAGCCTGAGATACAATTAAACAGTATTTACCGGAGGTGAACCTATTTATGGAGACCCAGGAACTGGTGACAATATCGGTCGGAGGTAAAAACGTGAAGGTGCCCAGGAACACCAGCACTTCACAGATAAGAAAGATCTCAGGCCTGGACCAGAGCCATGTGCTTGCAAGATCGACGGAAGGGCTGAACAAGATAGTCCATGGCGATATAAAGGTCTCGGACGGGGACTCTTTCACAGTAGGCCGCTCCTTTACAAAGGGGTCTATGGATGATTCCAGGTTATTGAATGACCTGGATCATCTATCATATGTGTTCAACATAGAAGTGGACGATAAGCTAAACTGGGTCCTTATACATGATTATGGCCTCCCTTCGGGATTTAACAAAGAGACAAGCGACATATTATTGAACGTCGAAGGCTTTCCGTACCTTCCGCCGGGGAACGTGTACGGGGTATACATGGATCTTGGCCTTTTATACAATGGAAAAAAGTTGCCTAATTATTATGACTCCATCGAACGCACCATGTTCGGAAAGTATTGGGCATGGCTATGCACGGGAAAAATGCACTGGAACTCAAAGATCGACAATATCTTTACGTTCCTCATGACACTGGACATAATGTTGAACGAACAGAATGGAATGTCAGCGGAAGTATCGGAAAATGATGAAAAGCCAGCAGAAGTTTAGAGTATCGTCTTCTAAAAAACAGAGGAAGATAGACAGGAATATCAGGGTCGTTTTTCCAGAACCGCTGTATGAAGCTATGTCCGGATCGCTGATCAACGAAGAAAAAGCATCGCATGAATGCTACATTCTTGCACAATGCGGGTATAAGGTCGACGAGTCTAAAAAAAACCTGACATATATGGTTAAAGACCTTTACATCCCGGGACGGGAAGACCTGCTTGAGCAATCCAGCGTAACTGTCACGCCAAAGGCGGATTTTTTAGAAAAGATCTTTTCTGAAGCTTATGAAAACAATAGCACAATAATAGAGATACATTCTCACGTTGACTCAAAGTCGCCGAACTTTTCATGGGTGGACATCGACCACGGCATAGACAACGGCCGGTTTCTAAGGTCGTGTAAGATCAAGTTCGTAATGTGCGTTATCGGCACGGAGGGTTTTTCCATCGCAGAGTATGACAGCGACCATGATTCTCTCGACTTGCCTAAAAAAGCGGTTATCAGCATAATGACGCGCAGCGGTATAAAAGATGTACTTCCCGGAGAAACATCGACCGGATCATCCATAGAGATATCCCCGGTCTATGACAGGCAAGTGTTAATGTGGGGCAAAGAAGGCCAGGAACGCATATGTAACGTATGCGCAGGGATAGTGGGGCTGGGCGGAACGGGTTCTGTCCTCTTACAGATGCTGGCAAGGATGGGAGTGAAAAAGTTCGTGCTCTGCGACGATGATATCATAGAGAGGTCAAACCTTAACAGGCTTCCTTATACATTTAATTCAGACATAGGCAAGAAGAAGATAAAAGCAGCACAAAATTACTTAAAAAAGCTGTCAAAGGACATTGATACTACCCTTCTTAACGGCAAGGTGCAGGAGCACAAAGAAAAGCTAAAAGGGTGCGATATTCTTTTCGGATGTGTCGATTCTGAGGGCGCAAGGCTGATACTTAACGAAATATCTCTAAAATATTTTATACCTTATATCGATACCGGGACTGAGATATTTTGTAGAAATGCCGATAGTGGCTCTAATAGCCTCGACATGGGAGGTCAGGTCAGGGTGGTGATCCCTTCAGTGACCGGATGTCTCGAGTGTATGGGAGGCATAGACAAAGGGAAAGCAGAAATGGACCTGCTGAGGCCCGAAGAGATGAACATTCGGGAAAAAACCGGCTATGTCAATGGGACGGATATTACTCCGGTACCATCGGTGATATCGCTAAATAATATGATCGCATCGATGGCTGTCCAGGAATTTGTGGATATGGTCACAGGCAATGGCTCGCGCCCAAAAGAGTATAACTACATTAAGTATGACTCTGTGGAGCCTGTTCTGGAGAGGATGATATTTGAAAAGGACCCCTCATGCCCGATGTGCGGGAATGGAGGGATACTTGGAGCAGGGGACATTAAGAAGCAATCAAGGCCGCGAATAAAGAACATTGCAGGTAG
Organism: Methanooceanicella nereidis; assembly: GCF_021023085.1. Classification (NCBI taxonomy): domain Archaea; kingdom Methanobacteriati; phylum Methanobacteriota; class Methanomicrobia; order Methanocellales; family Methanocellaceae; genus Methanooceanicella; species Methanooceanicella nereidis. The sequence continues at coordinate 23,701 of NZ_PGCK01000006.1, forward strand.
CGGGTAACAAAATGCACTTTTCCAGCCCTGACATCATGGCCGGCATAATAGCCGGATTATCCCGGAACATGAAAGAACGTGTCGAGTTCGATGACACGAAATGCTGGATAGTCATAAAGAATGTCCGCTTAAGCGATGACTGGAATAAAGAAAGCACGGACATCCTGTTTTTATATGATACGTCAATAAACGACGTAAGCGTTTTTCTGGATTCTGACCTTGAATATATGCGTGATGACAGATGCGAACATATGTTCGAGTTTGACCTGGAGCATAGCGGATGGAAGAAGCTTTGCACATGGGCATATAACGATAAGGCATGCATCGACGACATGAATGAAGTTTTGACAAAAGTGTTATGTATGATGTCACTGCCGTCCATCTGTAGATATCATTGCAAGGCATGAAAGCACGCGCCAGATCGTATGAAAAAGATATTAAGAAATGATGACACCAGAATATTTCAGGAGAAAATGGTGTCTGTAGAGGAAAAATTATCGGATATCGAAAGGCAGAACTATCTGATAAAGCTTCAAAAAGAATTCGCGTTCGCCGGCGCCGTGATACCTTCGGAAATAGTCATAGAAGGCAGGCGCCTGTATTTAAAAAAATTCGTTTTTGAGATGTCTAAGAAAAGAGGAAGCCTGACTTCCGAAGAAATATCAAAGATAGATGAAGCCATATCCATTGCCCGGAAAAAAAGAAAGGAGATAGTGGACAGGCTTACGCGTGAAGACCTCACTGCGGGACAGGCAAAAGAGCTATACGAGAATGCATTAGGTATTAACAGGGCTATCGACACGCTATATATGGCGACCGAGCCGAAGACATCAGTAGATGAGGAAATAAAAAAAGCTAAGATAGAAGAAGGCCGAAGATGGCTGAACATGATCAGGAAGATCTATTCGAGGGAAGAGAAACGAAAAAGGGATTGAGGACAGGATATAAATGAGCTTAAAGAAAAAGACCGGAAAATGCAATCAGTGTGGCAATTGCTGCAGAGATTTTTTCATCGACGTTAATCTTGATCAGGTCACTGACTATGAGTTCATGGACTATATAAAATGGCTTAGCTGCCATATGAACGTTGAAGTAAAGGTAAAGGACCATAAGCGCCGGAAGATAGAGATACAGGTAAAGAACCCGTGTAAGCATCTGGTGGACAATGGTGACGGAACTTATTCATGCGCCATTCAGGAAAATAAGCCGGAAATCTGCAGACATTACCCCGAAGAAGACTATGAGGACGACATCAGCAGTAAATGCGGCTTTAAATTCGTATAAGAGACATTAAAAATATTTATAAACACGAAAATTAATATAACCCAACGAGAGGAAATATGGAAATCTGTAATAAATGTGGTTTACCTAAAGACCTGTGTATATGTGAAGACCTTTCTAAAGAGACGCAAAAAATAAGAGTTTATACAAATACCCGCCGTTTCAAGAAACTGACAACGGTGATAGACGGCATCGATCCGAAGAACGTGAACATTAAAGAGCTCTCCCAAAAATTAAAGACCAAGTTCGCATGCGGCGGCACTATCAAGGATGGCCGCATAGAGCTCCAGGGAGATCATCGGGAAGAGGTCAAAAAACTGCTCGTTTCATATGGCTTTTCTAAAGACCTCATAGAGCTAAAGAGCTAAAAGCCATCATACATCCTGTTGTTAATTGGATGCTCCGTATAGGCTGAGGCCCGGAGCAGTCATACTTTTAGTGCTCTGCCCGGTAAAGTCATTGGTTTAAATGATAATTATCGGATATGATGGCTTGTGATGTGATAATGCCATACCCGGACATACTGTACACCTTCCGGATCGCTATCTTTGACATCCAATCCGGCGATGAAAATATAGATCGATCAATTATTTCTTCAACACCATCTAATTATCCAGCTCGATACGCCTGTCGCAGAAAAGCGTAAGCTGAGATAAGAAGTCAGTGTCGTTGACCGTGCTAAGCGACAATAGTATGCCGTTCATTTTCCACATCCTCATCTTTCCGGTAAGGAAATGGATGAACTTGCTTACACTGGTGTTATTGTTATAGATCAAAAGCGTGGAGACCGAATCCAGCATGATGAACTTATTATCGGTCGATATAGCCTGAATGGCATTACTTATCGCAACAGCCATATCCGTAAGGTCGTTGATACGGTTCAGGAAGAAACACCCGTTCACCTTATCCACGTTGCCGCCCACGGTCTTCGTGATAGCATCTACGAATATTATCATCCTGGTATCGATCCCGGCATCTGCCAGCGACTGCCTGACGCTTTCATATGGCATGTTTACTGTGACGTAAACACCCGGCATCTTTTTTACGTTCACGAAATATTTCAGGATCTCGATCGATGATTGCTTATATATGTAAGGATTCGCTATGACGAGAGATATATCTGGCTCCGGGACGGAACCGAACTCTTGAGTGACCCTCTCTGATATGTTCATCTCCTTTACCGTCATAGTCATAACCTTATAACAATTAACCCAAAAAGACATTATGAATTTTTCATATTAGCCAAATTTTAGTAGTAGCAATTTTTTTAGACTTAAACTATTTAAGACTTTGCTATTCGTGAATTTAGTTGTTATTATTGATGACAGATATAATTTACACAATATTAAATGTTTCAGGAATATGTTGTCAAGTGGTTATATTTTAATATATTGGTCATTAACCGCTTAATAAAATAATATAAATTGATGGATCAGTATCAGAATAAATTATTGTTTTACAATTTACGGCTATAAATGAACCTTATTTAACGATTAACTCGGACATCTAAAGTATGATTTAAAAATCAAGCGTAATATCGTGTTATCCGTGAGTAACCTTGAATTGAATACATAATTATAATATATTGGTAAGTTGAGGTGTGGAAATGACAGATAAACAAAAAGGAGCGATGACTGTCCGTGAAGCCGGTCACAAAGGTGGCGAGACCACTAAATCCCGGTACGGTGAAAAATTTTACGAAGAGATCGGGAGAAAAGGTGGAAAGATCGGCGGAGAGACTACAAAGGAGCGCTATGGCGGAAGTTTTTACGAAGACATCGGCCATAAAGGGGGACAAAAGGTGAAAGAGCTTATTGAGCGCGGAAAAACCATGCGGGGTGAGAAATAGGTGGGGTAGGATAGGGATAGGGAAGGGCGAAAGGCATCTGATAAAGGATATCGTCCGTAAGAGATGCTGGCCGTAAATTCGATGAGCCTCTATGAAAGGATATGGTGAGGAAGAATATTACAAGAGGATAGGGAGAAAATGCGGGCTCACAGGCGGACAGCGTATCAGGGACTTGGCCAATGCCGGAATATCGTCCTTTGACGGATAAACTCCAAAAAGAGATTTCCACGCTTCCTCAAATCCATTATTATCAATCCATGATCAAAGGGAGGGTAATTATAAGGGTAACATTAGAATGTTCGGGTATCCTGTAAGGATATAATTCATCAGGACATATTATTGTTTTCGTACATCAAAGCGGTCTTTTAGTGAACTCGCCGAATTCTTAAGCCATATACGCAATAAATCTGGCATCAAACTATTTTATACGCTCTTTAATCGGGCAAGATTGAAAAATAATAAAATTTTAGGGATAGTATGGCATAGAGTGGGGTGTTTTTATGAACGAAAAAAAGGCAGAAATGACAGTAAGAGAGGCCGGACATAAAGGTGGGTCCACGACAAAGGAGCGTTATGGTGAAAGCTTCTACGAGGAGATCGGTAAAAAGGGAGGAAAGATAGGTGGGAAAAAAGGTGGGACCACCACAAAAGAGCGCTATGGAGAAGGATTCTACGAGGAAATTGGGCGAAAGGGCGGACAAAAGGTCCGTGAGCTCATAAAACGTGGAAAAGAGGCTATGGGAGAAGGAGAAAAATAGCAGATCAGCCGATTGATAATGTCTTCAAAAACATAGGTTCCCAACCTATATTTTTGTTTTGACCGCATGATAGTAGCATGATACGCTACCTGTCATATGCTTTTCGAAGCATGATGGGAGTGAATATTGAAGTGGCAAGCACGATAAGTGCCAGGACTGAATAGATCTGGGTAGTGAGTATACCGATCACAAGCCCTAACTGTCCGATGACAAGCGTATATTCGCCCATTGGCGTCATTGCAAGCCCCATTTTTTTTATTTCTTCATCTTTGTACTCGCCTATCATAGATGCCGATATATATGTGCCTATTAGCTTACTCGCTAATACCGCCATGAGGAGGCCGAGGAATAAGACCACGTCTATAGGTATCGCGGCGATCATAAGGTCAATGTTCTCCGAGGATAGTATCTCCAGGATATTGATCCTCGCACCAGTATAAACGAAAAATATGGGGACGAAGAACCCTTCGCTTACTGCCTCTATCTTAGGGGTTATGACCTTGTATGAGAATTGGGACCTTGCCAGAAGAGTCCCTGCAAGGAAGGCCCCCGTTACCGATGCTACGCCGATGCTGTCGCTGAGGAACGCCACGAAGAATAATATTATGAGCGAGTAAGATATGATGGATTGCTCGTCGGTCGACTTTCTCGAGTACTTTATCAGCCTCTCCGTTATGGACCTTCCGAAACTGAGGACGAATATTATAAAGCCCAGTACAAGCAGGAATAGCTTGAACGCGGACTCGAGGTCTACGCCCGTAGACAGGTAAGAGAGAAACAGCGACAGCGCGAGCATCGCAAAAATATCATCCGTTATACCGACAGCCACGATGCTCTTGAACACCCTGCTGTAGTTATCCCCGAGCTTCGTGAGGACCATAAATCCGATCGCGGTGGATGTGGATATGAAAGAAATGCCGACAAGAAGCGCCACGTTGATGTCGAAGCCCAGCAACGCCGTTATCGTAGATGCCGAAAAGAACGTCAGGCAGCCGCCTATCAGGGACATGAAAGATGCCTTGTAAACATTCTCGCTCATGACCTTTTCAAAATCTACGGCGAGCCCCATGAGGAACATCATGAACAATACGCTTATGTTGAACAGTAGTTCGAAGTCGCCTGTCAGAGTGACGACGTTGAGGCACATGGGACCCAGAGCTATACCGGCCACCATCTGGCCGATCAAGGGAGAGAAGCCTAGCTTGTGGAATAGTTCGCCAAAAGCTTTCCCTAGAAGTAGCATTAACACTAAAGCAAATAGAATCGCTGCCTCTATCAATCCATGTTCCCCTATGTATTGAAAAGAAGACTATTTCTATTTAAAGGTATCATTTAATATTATAATATTGGTATATATTATTAGCAGAAAACTCATTTTTAGATTTAAAATAAAGCTAAAAACGAATAGGAAGCCCTTTTTTTACATTTTATTGACAACTATTTTTATTATCTGCTTAGTAATCTGTCTCATAGTTCATAAGTATACGACAGTTATTATCGATCAAGTCCATCACAAAGGCAACCAGAAAATACAAAGGACTTTTTTAGAGAGTTATCACATACTTAAAAAATTTGTATTTCCTGGTCGTCTTCGTGTCCTCCCATGAAAAACTTTTTGATGGTCTCTGTAAAGACTTGCATGTAACATTCATTATGGGATCGATGTTCTGCAGTTGTGCCTGTCGGATGGCAGGTAGGCACGTAACCTCACAGAAACACAGAACCACAAATTTTTTTTTAGAATTTAAGGTCACGAAAACCCAAAGGTTCACTCACCAAACCACAAATGGCTCCAGTATCACCGTCAACGCACTAAAGTCTCTAATGCACGGCTTAATGCTCGAAGTGCTCTAATTCACTAACGCTAAAACAAGACCCGAACATTCTCCAAAAACACTAAATTTTAACTGCACGGTTGACGCTTACACGACTAATATCCCTGCTATAGGTCAAGGGGAACACAAACCGGGATATTAGACTTTAGTGGTTTGGAGAATGTTCGGGTCTTGTTTTAGCGTTAGTGACTTAGAGAGGTTAGTGCGTTGAGCCGGGCGTTAGGGATATTAGAGCGTTGACGGTGATACTAGAGCCCTTTGTGGTTTGGTGAGTAAATTCTTAGTGCTTTTTGTGCCCTTAAAAATCATATAAAAAAATTTTGTGTTTCCGTGTTTCTGTGAGGTTACGTGCCTACCTGCCATCCGACAGGAACAACCATAAAAACTTCATCTCAAAGACCATTTAGTAAGACACGTTCTTTCATTCTTAAAACCTGAGCAAAACACCGCTCATCAAAGATTTCGTGGTGAAAAAAGAGATAATGGAACAATGGATCAATGGGACTTGCCATTTAGTTCTTTGATGATCTTTTTCATCTTTAGCGCGTCATTCTCAAGTTCCGGCGACTCGCATATTATCCTTGCATTATAATCCCTTTCCGTTAGCACTTCTGCAAGCAGCCTGAAATCAGGGCCGGCGTCTATCGGAAGATGCCTTACTTCCCGGGCGTTTTTATATTCAATACCGGAAAAATGGATATGAAAATCATTCTTTTTAACTGACGATAGTTTATCGAAAACTTCTTCGAAATCGGCCTTTGTCTTTAATGCGCCGTTCCCCCTGGAATGGAGATGGGCAAAATCCAGGACGATGTCAGTGCCCGGAACCTCCCGGATGACATCCATGATGTCGTCAATGCTGCCGAATTCAACTTCGTCCCCGGTCGTCTCCAGGCCGAGTACGGTGTTTATACCTTCGCCCGAGAGCGTTTTACTGACTTCCGTCAAATGCCCTTTTATGACCCCGGGTTCAACTTCACGCGCCGGATGAAATACAACTATACCGGCCCCGAGAACATGAGCTATCCTTGCAGACCTGACAAGCCAGTCTTTACTCTTTTCCTGGGTCTCTTTCTTTTTACTTGCGAGATTGATATAATATGGAGCGTGAACGGAAAGCTTGAGCCCGCATCGCTCCGCGGCTTCGGCCCCGGCCTTTGCAGTCTTCGGGGTCATATATACGTTCCTTACGAACTGCACTTCCATTGCATCCAGGCCGATGTCACAAAGGTATTGTATTCCTGCTTCGGTGCCCCCGCCTTTTGCTCCCTGGGGTATCCCCGCTATCCCGATACTGATCATAAATAACAATATCTGATTATGAACTGAACATTAATAACACTGGTGCATCGAAATGGCAAATGCCGTTAATACTTTGAACTATGTTTATAGGCAGAAAAAGTTTAATTTTTAATGTTATATGACAGATGTACCTATCGCAGTATACGGCTTATGTAAACGTTTCAGGGATTTCGTAGCGGTCGACAGTGTCAGCTTTGAGATAGAAAGCGGCATATTCGGGCTTCTTGGCCCTAACGGGGCTGGTAAGAGCACCATAGTGCTGATGCTGACCACCCTGCTTAAGCCGACATCCGGGAATGCTTTCATATGCGGCTATGACATAAAAAAGGAACCTGTTAAGGTCAGGGAATGTATCAGCTATGTACCGCAGGACCTTGCAGTCGACGATAAGCTTACAGGCAGGGAGAACGTCACTATGTTCGCCAGGCTTTACGGTATCAGGGACCCTGCGAAAAAGGTCAATGAGGTGCTTGATCTTCTGGAGCTTACTGATAAGGCGGATATGCGAACTAACACCTACTCGGGAGGTATGAAAAGAAGACTCGAGCTGGCCCAGGCGCTTGTACACGAGCCCAAGGTCCTGTTTTTCGATGAGCCTACCGTGGGCCTTGATGTCGCCTCCCGGACACGAATATGGTCACATTTAAGAAAGCTGGCGGCAGAAGGTGTCACGATATTTATTACGACGCATTATATGGATGAGGCGGATATGTTCTGTGACAGGGTGGCGATCATAGATCATGGCAGCATTAAAGCCATAGATTCGCCGTCAAATTTAAAAAGCAAGCTGTCAAAGCCCATAGTCACAATAAAAGTGCAGGACACAAATTCGTTTTTCCCCGACCTTTACTATGACGTAGAAGGAATATCTCTTGTGGGTTCGGAAGCGGGTGCGTTAAGGTTCATGGTCGACAACGATCAGCAGGCAATTCCCTATCTTTCGGAAATCATGATAAAGAACGGCATCAAGATCGCATCGATATCCGTTCAGCAGCCGACACTGAATGAGGTGTTTTTAAAGAATATAGAGCCTGTAGAGGAAATGTGGAATAAGAATGCGGGATTGAGATTCAAAAGAATGGTGCGAAGGCGAAAATGATGAGCGGCCTATTACCCGGAGCATACTCGCATTTTGAGCGGGACATAAAAAGATGGATAAGGGGCAGAGTGACTATATTCACATCTTTGATCACGCCTACCGCATGGCTCATATTTGTAGGGCTCACGCTGCCTGCAAAGTTCACGAACGACTATCTTAATTTTATCGCCCCGGGGATCCTTGTAATGACGGTCCTGTTTTCCTCTTTGCAGGGCGGGATATTCCTGTCATTTGACAAAGTCCTCGGATATCTTAATAAGTTCCTTGCGCTGCCGTCGCCCCGTGAGAGCATCCTTTTCGGAAAAGTGCTTTTCATTATTACAAGAAGCCTTTTACAGGTAACCATCATATTTACGATAGCGCTGCTTCTGGGCGCGGTAGTTAATACCGGGATGGCCGGAATGGCCGCGATATATATCGGACTCTTCCTGTTCGGCTGCCTTATCTCTTCTTTTGCCATAACCATCGCGATACTTGCAGAAGATTTCGAGACATATTCTGCCATTAACGGCCTGATAAGCATGCCGCTATTCTTTGCCAGCACTGCGCTCATGCCGCTGGACACTATGCCCGGATGGTTAAGAGTCCTTGCATCCATAAACCCGGTCAGCCATATCATCAACGCGATAAGGGCGTTATTCCTCGGGGATTGGGGAGCGGGGATCGAAGGAATCTTAAAAATAGCGCTGATGGCCATTATTATGGTATCTGTCAGCGTCATTATTTTTAGAAAAGCTACTGTTGACTAGGCATCCAGCTTATTTTTAATGATGTCAGGCAACTCGCCGGCACCATGTGCGATAACAGCCCCTGCGGACATTATCTTTTCCCTTATTTTACTGGCCTCGCCGTTTGTGAAATCCTTTTCCGTAGATATCTCATCCTCGACCATAATGACGGGCTTCGAGCCGGCGATCTCGCTCACTGCCTCAAGGTTCTTAAGGTTACCCCAGCCGACCGGCACGTCGGAGACGACTATCACGTCGGCGTTTTTCATCATCTCGATATTTTGTGCATACGCCTCGGGGGTTATCGGTGAGAAAGGAGCCTCTATCACGGTCTTGATGTTTAGCTGCATGGCTGCCTCATAATCAGAGTCCAGCACGTTAAGCACGCCAGCGGACACGTCATAGCCTTTTGAAAGCAATGAATACATTATCTGTGTGCCGGTACCGGCACCTGATATAAGGTGCACTTTCTTTCCGGATACTTTTTCTTTAGGCTCGTTCGAGTTAAGGAGAGTTATATACACGAAACCTGTCAGCGGATGCCTTCTGACAAGGACGTTCGCGCAGAATGCCTTCCGTATATTATCCCGGGTAAGGACGTCTTCCGGTCTTCCCGCGCACAATATCTTATTCTCATGCAGAAGTATGAGGCGGTCGCAGTATCTGGCCGCGAGGTTAAGGTCATGGATGACCATTATGACCTCAAGCCCGTTGTTCTTCTTTAATCGCTCGATGAGCTCGAGGACCTCTATCTGATGGTTAATGTCAAGATGTGAGACAGGCTCGTCCAGAAGCAGCACGCCCGGCTCCTGTGCCAGCGCCCTGGCGATTATGACCCTTTGTCTCTCGCCACCGCTCAATTCGGATATGAGCCGGTCCTTGAGATGCAGCGTACCGGTTTGCTCCATGCATGTATATGCGACGTCATAGTCTTTTTTACTCTCCATGCCGAACCGCTTTATATGCGGGTTCCTGCCCATGAGCACGATGTCAAGGCACGAGAACTCAAAATCAACGTTAGTGTCCTGGGGGACGACTGCCAGGTTTTTGGCCAGATCTTTACTGGACATCTTAGAGATATCCTTTTCACATAGTATGATATTTCCCGAGGCGGGCTTTATTATCTTACTGATCGCCTTGAGCAGGGTGGATTTTCCGGATCCGTTGGGGCCGATTATGCCTATACACTCTCCCCTGTTCGTTCCGAAATCTATGTTCTCCAGGACTTTTATTTCCCCATAGTTACAGCTTATATCTTTAACGTTTAGCACTGTCTCACCCTATAAAGGACTCTTTTTCTTTTTCCTCAGCAAGTAAATGAAGAACGGCGCGCCTATCAAAGCCGTTATAATGCCTACCGGCAACTCCGTAGGCTGTATGATCACTCTTGAGAACGTATCCGCCACAGTTAAGAATATCGCTCCCATGAGCACCGAGGACGGAATTAATATCCGGTGATCGGGGCCGACTATCAGCCGCATTATGTGAGGTATGACCAGCCCCACAAATCCTATGATGCCGCTTACCGATACCGCCACGGCAGCCACGAGAGATGTAAGGCCGATCATAAAAATCTTGATGATCGATACGTCCGTGCCCAGATGCGACGCTGTCTCGTCGCCGAGAAGCAGCACGTTCAGGTCGCGTGAAAAGAACGTGATGATCAGAATAGATATGATAGCTACAGGACCGAGCACCATCACATCGTCCCATCCGCCGCTCCATAAGGCCCCCATTATCCAGTAGACGATCTGGTGTAAGCTGTTGCCTCCTACGTACATCATGAAAGACGTCATGGCCGAGAAAAATGCGGATACGGCGATTCCGGACAATAACAATGTCTCAACAGGCACCTTATTTCCTTTCTTTGCGATGCCGAATACCAGGAAAGAGCAGATCATCGCCCCGATGAACGAGCCCAGCGGAACGCCTACTGTCAAGAACTGGGCGCTGATGCCCATGACTATGACTATTGATGCCCCGAACGCTGCCCCGGAGGATATTCCAAGAATATACGGGTCCGCCATCGGGTTCCTGAATATGGCCTGGGCGGTCACGCCGGCGACGGCAAGCGATGCGCCTACGAGAATGCCAAGCAGGACTCTGGGAAGCCTCACTGCCATAATGATGTTTTCTTGACTTGTCGTCCAGGTCTTCGCTATATTTATTATATGCGGAAGCTGGACATGGAATGATAGATCGCCAATGCCCAATGTAAATGTCAGATCTTTACATAATAGCGGTACATTTGATAAAATGATAAGTAAGACGTTATCAGGGCTTATCTGGACCGGGCCGATAGCAGTGGAGATAACTACCACGGAAATAAGAGCGATTATTAATACGACGATAATGATGGTCCACTTATACGATGTTTTTTCCATAAGTTCACCAGTAGTTAAGGAAAAATTGGGCTTTATCAATTTTTTTTAAATGATTATGCGTTCATGATATATATCTATTACTTAGCGAGTATGCACACAGGGAGCCCTTTGTAGTATTATCGGGTTACCTTTTTATATTTGATATGGTGTATAAAGTTAAGACGCGAAATCTAACAGGGATAGTTTTATTCCTGCGGGATAGTCATATAATTGATAGAAGAGTTTTTCCTAACATACGCTGGGATAGCCAAGTCAGGTCAACGGCGGCAGACTCAAGATCTGCTCCTGCAGAGGTTCATCGGTTCGAATCCGGTTCCCAGCACTTTCAATAAAATTTTCCAGATTAAAAAAGCAAGATGGGAAGCTTAATGCTTCCCCGATATTAGCCTGTTAAACATCTCCCCTGACCACAAGCACAGGGCATGGTGCCTTTTTCACCACTTCTTCCGATACGCTGCCCATCAGCAGGTGCTCCAGGCCGGTCTTACCCAGGTTACCCACGACTATAAGTCCGACATCTTCTTTTTCGGCCTGTTTGATTATCTCTTGAGCAGGATATCCGCGAACTATACTTGTAGAGACGTTTACGCCAGCCTCTTTCCCTTTTTCTACGGCATATGCCAGGGCTTCTTCGCCTTCAGCCCTCAGCATCTCGTTGGCCCCCTCATATCCTGTTATATCATCATGGTGGCTTAAAGCGAATAGCTCGAGCGATTTCATGTTGATGACATACAGGGCAAGTACATCATAGCCCTGCTTGATGGCTACCTGTATCCCGTGATCGACGGCTTTTTTGCTGTATTTCGAGCCGTCAGTTGCTATTAATATTTTAGCTTTCAATATTACACCCCTGTCCGCAGTTATTGCATATTTTATCGGCGCTGCATGGTTCAAGCTGTATGACCACGCTCGTTCTCGGAAGCTTTTCCTTTATATCGTTCTTAATGCGCTCCGAAATGGCGTTCGCGTCCTCTACGCTAAGGTTTCTGGATACTACCAGGTGAAGGTCGATGAACCTGTCCGATCCCGACTTTCTGGTACGCATCTCATGGAAGCTTACATGCTCGCCGGAATATCCTGTAATGATCTCTTCGATCGTCTTTTCCTCATCCTCCGGCAGCTTTGCGTCAAGCAGGTCTTTTACGGACTTGACTGTCAGCTCGATAGCGGCCTTGATGATGAACAACGCGACAAGGATAGCCAGTATCGGGTCCAGTATCGCGATTCCGGTCAGCTTGATGGCGACAAGCCCGAGGAATATTCCCCCGGATGTGAGCACGTCAGTCCTTAAGTGCCATGCGTCCGCTTCAAGGGCAATGCTTTCAGTCTTCTTAGCGGTCTTCATGAGTTTCTGTGATACGAAGATGTTCACTATCATGGATATGAGCATTACGAGGATACCGAGGCTTACGTCCTCCATCTCTACGCCGTGCGAAAGCTTGCCGTAAGCTTCCTTTATTATGAGCGCGGCTGCGATGAATATCAGTAACGCTTCTATTGTCCCCGATATGTTCTCTATCTTGCCGTGGCCGAAAGCGTGTTTCCGGTCAGGCGGCCTGCTCGAGGTCCTGACAGAAAAGTACGCGATGATAGCAGCCACCAGGTCTATGCCTGAGTGGATCGCCTCTGATATCACACTTACCGAGCCTATCATGAACCCGGCTACAAGTTTCAGGATGACCAGGCATGTGTTCGATATGATCGATAATAGTGCTGTACTTGTTTTTTCCTTATTCAGGAGTTCTATATCATTCAACTGGTTTACCATATTTTCTCCCGTCAAAATGCGGTAAACCTTTCGATAAGCGCTCATTCTATTTAGGGTTTTCTATATAGAGACCGGGAGTGAATTATTGAAGCATGAATTAAACTTACAAGCCAATATTTTTAGGTTAATTATGAGACTTATATGTAAAATAGAGGGATTCTTATTAAAAAATACAGGCAAAAGGGCCTACGACATTCGTGGATTATAGAAAACCCTATAACCCTTCTGTCCCCACACCTTCATGCCTTCTCTCAGGTTATAGACATTCGTATAGCCCATTTGAACCAGCTTCTCGGCAGCAATATCGCCCATCCTGCCGCTGCGGCAATAGATCACTATAGTCGCGCCTTTATCCTGAGGGAGCCTATCACTATATTTTTCGATCTCATTATAGGGTATGAAAAGGTCTGTGTGCGGGATCTCTCCTTCGTAAGGGACGTGAACGTTTATCATCACGATATTTCCATCAGGCATAACTCTGTGAAGTTGCTCAGAATTTATGATACGATAACTGCCTCCGGGAACGCTCACGACCTGGCCGTCCAGTTCAGCGCATGACGTTTGAATTGATAATATTACGACCATGATCATCAGAATGCCTAATATTAATGCCATTCTTTTCATAATATCCATCCTCTCGAATATACGTCCCTGATATGCTTTTAATAAGAGACAATAATAAAAGGACCTAGATATTTATAATATTTTGTAAATATAAATAAAATCAGGAGGTGAGGAACTGGCTGGAGCAAAGATGGATCCGATGGCATTCGGAGTGGCCGGTGCTGTGATATCTGCCGTTATCATGCTTTTGCTTGGTATACTCGGTAATTTAGGCGTTTACATGGGAGCCGTTGAGCAGATGGAAAAGTGGCACATGTCCTTTGGCCTGAGCATAACAGGCATTATCGGCGGGATAATAGAAGCGGCAATCATCAGCTTCATATTCTTATATGCTTTCGCATATGTATATAATATGATACAAAAAGAATAAAGATAGTTTTTAGGAGAAAAATAGCCGGGATACTACAATAGCTTTATCTCGCTTTCGAGCCTTTCGACCTCTGCCTGGTGATACTTGAGATTCTTTAAAGCTTCGGCGTCGCCAGGGGCCGACTCGATCTTTTTCTTCCAGAAATTCAGCTTGGCCTTCTCCAGTTCCAGCTCGTTCTGTGCTGTCGGTTCCTTTTGATACTTACTGTCCGCCTCTTTCACTTCTTCATTGTAAACGTTAGTCATGGTAAGACCCTCTATAGTATATATTATCAAAGACCATATATTTACATTACTTTCCGGTAACGGATAATTAAGAAAAAGTAAATATCGAATTTATTAAATATCTGTGCTTTCTGCGTACAGGATCCTGCCGGTAATATGGTTTTTATACTCCCTGATGCCTGCGAAGCCGCTGCTCCTGCAATAAGGACATTTGCCGAACATCTTCATGTACGTTTCATTCACGGTCTTCTTACAGCTTGTGCAGCAGATACCTTCAAAAACGTCTATCCTGCCTAAGCCAATAGCTTTTGCTACATCTTCAAGATTTTCTGACATATGCTATATACCCCCCGGTATTACGCTTATCAAGCGATAATTAGTTAATAGCTTTTATGGTATTTAAAAATATGGATTATTCCAAAAAATCAGATTAAAAATCCTATCAGTACCGATCAGATCACACAAAAAACATTCGCTTTAATAGATCCTTCCGTGAGCAAGCAATCCGTTCACATATAAAAGTATACGACCGTCGCTGATCTCTTCATCCCTTTCCTTCATCTTTTGTATGAGCTCTTGCGGAGGATCTACCTTCTTGTCGTTAATATAGAACCACGCCTCTATCTTAGAAGGCATCAGTTCCGAGCCCGTCTCTCTCGCGTGGATCCGGTAACGGACGTTACTAAAGACATAATCTTCGATGTAATACTCTCGCTCGTCCGAGTTGAACATCTCCCCTCTGTTATCCTGATCTATCATACCTATACTAAAATTTTCCAGCATGCGCGGAAGATGAAGACGAAACATATTATCCCCGATAGTAAAGAAAAGTGGTTGGTTCTCCATGAACATCATCTCTTTTAATATATAACAATTATTTATATATCAATAGTATTATAATTAACCTGCTTTGAGCGTAAGAATATACCTGTTCCCCTCATGAATTTTTCCCGGCACCCTTTCATCTATAGATATGCTGCCGTGGAATCTGCCTACAAGGTTCCGGATAAAATACATCCCGATACCTATCTGCCCCGTCCTGGGGCATTTATAGATCTCTTTGCTCAGTATGATCCCGTCTTTAGCTTTTTCAAGGCCTGGCCCCGTATCCTCAAAGATGACATTATAAGTATCACCCTCGATTTTTACCCTTATGTCGATCACACCGTTCCTGTCTATCCTTCTAACGATAGTTTCCAGGATGTTATAGAACAGGTCTCTCAACAGCTTATTTGCTCTGACCCGGTGCACAGGATTGACTTCCGAGTTTATCCGGACAGGTTTCCTTAACGACTCCGCAAGGGCATAAGCGTCTATTATCGCGTTATCCATGGACTCCTTGATGCTTACGGATTCGATCATTTCAGGCTCTACTCTGCGTAATTTCCTCACATTCTCTATCAATGAGTTAACGCGGTAGATCGAGCTCACTGCGCTGGATATATATTGCTCGGCCTCTTCCTTGGACTTTCCCGGGACAAACTCCAGATAGCCGAGGGCGGCCTGGTTCGCGTTCGTGATGTCATGGCACATGAGATCGATATACAGCTCTATCTCATCACGGGCGTTCACGAGGTTTTCCTCGAATATGATCTTCCTCAGGCTTACCGATAGCTGGTTTGAGACTATCTTTAAAAGATTGACCTCTTCAGGCGAAGGCTTATATGATGTCGATATGACCAGTACCCCGACAAGTTCATCACGCTCGACGAGCGGAACAGTTACGACCGTGGTGATACCAAGCCGCCTGGATTCAGCCAGCAGCTTTTCCGACACCGTGCCTTCCCTGATGTCTTTGATTATTATCTTATTAAGATATGCAGACCTCCCTGCAAGGCCTTTTTCATTAGGGCTCACCCTTTGATAGGCTAAGAGTGACTTAAGCATCGGGCTATATCCCCGACTGTCGGCGAGTTCAAGGACGCCGTTATTATGTATCAGTATGGCGATGGTCCTGTACCCCAGTGTCTCCCCTATAATATCGAGGGCTTTGGCTATCAGGTCTTTAGAGGTTGTCGACGATACGGTCAGGACGGATATATTCAATAATGTCTGAAGCGTCGTAACGTCCCTGAACGCTATAAGGTCGCTTACCTTGTTATCCAGTTCATCGAAGGTCGGGAGGCACTCTATCTCAAAATACCTCTTCCTGTTATTAGGCCCGATGTCCGAGAACACCTGGCCCTTGATGCATCCTTCCGATGCACCCGTGAACAGCATATTTAAGTTTTTACCGAGCAAGCTACCATGATTTGAGAACCAGTCTTCGAAGGTCTTGTTTACCCAGACTACCCGGTTCTCATGGTCAATAACACAGATAGCGTCGGTTATTTCACTGATCATTTAAATAAGGTTTGAACCGGCTACATTAAAAATTTTTTCATAATAATAATTTGAACATTAAAAAATTATAGGTCAAGTCCTTGATAATTTAATGAATTTTAGTTCTTCTGAGCTATTTAAAAAATATTTGTAGTGCCTTTTCGGATGGCAGGTAGATACTAACCTCACAAAAACACGGAAACACTAAAATTTTTTCAGATTTTAAGGGCACGAAAGCTCTAAAGATTAACTAACTAAACCTCTAGGGCTCTAGTATCACCGTCAACGGGCCAACGTCTCAAACGCACGGCTCAACGCTCAAAGTGCCCTAATTCACCAACGCTAAAACAAACCCCGAACCTCCCCAAAGCACGAAAATATAGATCACTGTTTGTGTTGCGCCTTGTTTATCATCATATCCGGTATGCTTCAGTCGATCCATACGTCAACCGCGTTATTAAACTTTGGTGGTTTTGGGGAGGTTCGAGTCTTGTTTTAGAGTTAGTGACTTAGAGAATTTAGTGTGTTGAGCCGAGCGTTTGAGACGTTGGCGCGTTGACGGTGATACTAGAGCCTTAGAGGTTTGGCGAGCCAATCTTTTGGTGTCTTTGAGACCTTAAAAAATAATATAAAAATTTTAGTGTTTCCGTGTTCTTGTGAGGTTAGTATCTACCTGCCATCCGAAAGGAATAACCTAAAAAAGATCATACTATAAAGCAAATGAGTTGATAAAATTAAAAGAAAATGCGGTTTAATAACCGCGAATCTCTGATCTTATCCTTTCAAGCTCAGCTATACGCTTCTCAATGGGCGGGTGAGTGGAGAAAAGCTCCATTAAGCCCCGTCCTGTCAGGGACTGTATGCAAAGGCATTTTGCCGAGGTTAAAGATGATACGCTGGAAGGCGAATACCTCGCACCGGATATCTTTTTTAAGGCGTTTATAAGCCCGTCCGGATTTCCGGTCGCATAAGCCGCTCCCCTGTCCGCCCCATATTCCCTGTAGCGGGATATGGTGTTTACCAGTATCACTCCCAGAGTGTTGGACAGCAGGATCGATATCATCCATGCAGTGTAGCTTGACCCATAGCTACTATCGCTTCCTCTGGCCATGAACGAGGACAGCAGGATATATATCACAAAGCTTACCAGAGATACGACAAAGCTGGCAAAGGTCACTACGAACATGTCCCGGTTCTTTATATGTGACAGCTCATGGGCAAGGACGCCTTCAAGCTCACGCTCGTTAAGCACGCGCAAGATGCCGGTCGTAACGGCTACTACGGCGTTCTTTCTGTTCCTGCCCGTCGCGAAAGCGTTCGGCATATCGTTTTGCATTATGGCGATCCTTGGCTTAGGAAGTCCCATCTGCGAACATAGCTTTTCTATTATAGCATGAAGTGCCGGCGCTTCTACATCTTTCACTACTTTCGCACCGGTACTCCAGAGCACGAGCTTGTCCGAGAAGAAATATTGTATGAACAGGAAACCTCCTGATAGGAGAGCTATTAAGAACGGGCTTACGTTAAAATAGATAAGTACTCCTACCGCGAGGAATAACAGAACGAACAGTGTTCCGTAGACAAAGATCTTTCTGATTGTCATCCCCCATTTTGTATACATGGTTCAATCACCTTGGCTAATTTTCAAATGTTGATATTAAATACTTTGCGATTATAATACAAGGATCTGGTGTTTAGATAGATCTACCAGCTCCTGAATTAAATATATGTGTTAATTATATATTTAATAATCTTTTGAAAAAAAGATTCAATTATCATCCTTTTTAGACCAGACCTTTCTCACCCATAAGTAGGAAATAACTGTAGCCAGCAGCGTGCTCAATCCTAATAAATAAAAATACACGTCCCCGGAACCTTCCACCATAGAGCTTAGCCTGGGGCTGCTGCTAACTATCGTAGCTATAGTGTTCGGGACCAGGAAAGCCGTACCTAAGACCGTGAGATAAGCCGTCACGATCGCGAACTTGTTGTTCATGGTCTGTAGCTGGTTGTTATATATGCTCTGCATCACCTCAAGTCCCGACGCGAGCACGTTCGACATTTGTTCGGATAGCTCTATGTGCCTGTCAATGTTATCCGATAGTATGCCTATCCTGCCCAGCAGCTTTTCATCGTCAGTTATGAGGTCCGCGTCACCGTAACGCAACGAGTCCACCACGTCCTTGGTCGCCCACAGTACATTGAGATAATCTATCAGCACGTGCTTCATTTCATAGATCTCATGTGCGAGCTGCTTTTTGCTGATATTCTCGTCGATGAGCTTCTTGCTGATGTCGTCGCCGCGTTTCTCTATCTCCCGGAGGTACTCAAAGTTACGGTCATTGTTCTCGTCGATGATCCTTTCAAGGATGAGCGTCATCTGCTCTAGCCTGGGCTCTGACCTCAATTTCTTAAGGAACGGCCCCGCATACCTTGAGAATTTCAGCAGCCTCACTATATCTTCATTATGTACGGTCACAACGAAGTTGTCCCTTACGAGAATTATCAGGGGACGCACAGTGATCTCCAATCCGTTAAGGGCGACGGCCGGAAGCATTATCCCCAGTTCAGTGTCCGCGTCTTCGTAAGAAGAGAAGAAACCCGATAATAGTTTTTGTATGGGGATCTGGGTGAAACCCATCGTGTGAGATATTTTTTCCAGCTCTTTTTCCAGGTCTTTAGTAGTGCAGTCTATCCAGGCTACGCTGGAGTTCTTTATCGGTGCGAGATAGTCGGTCAAAGAAAGATTTGTTAACTTTTCCACACTACCGTCAGCCTTTAAATGAACGCAAAAACTTGAGGACGTCTTTAAAGAGTCCAGTTGCACTGTCTGTAAGACCTGGTCATCCATAGCGGCCTTTCTCCATGCTGGTGATTGGTTAAATATCACTACGTATATAGATAAACTTATTCGTGTCCCCATAGAAAACCGTATAGACATAGTTCGATGATGTCAGGTAGATCCGATCGTTTATTGTCGGAGATGGTGTCAATGATAATTATCCGGCAGGTTGTGCATTAAGACAGGATACATTGTAAGAGACCATAAGCAAATTTTCTGATGCTTCAAAAAAAAATTAACTGAACCGGCAAATAGCCGGCCCATTATATGCTTATCTGCGGCCGTATTTTCTGAACATGAATATCAGGCCTACAACGACCAGCAGGATCATCGCGCCGCCGATATACGGAATATAGGATTCGGTCTTGATAGTCACGCGGAAATCCTTTTCCTTTTCAGCCTGGTCGCTCTTTACCTTTATGCTGACCTCGTAGTCACTTGCCACGATGTTTCCCGGAGGTACGACGTTTACCCTGAACGTCTGTATGTCCCCCGCCTTTATTGAATTGGTCTGGTTGGGGGACACCTGTACGATCCAGCCGGTAGGAGCGCTCGTCTCAAGGTATACGTTCGTCAAAGCTGCGCCCTTTCCAGTATTAGAGACGTAGACGTCTATGTTGAAGGATTCTCCGGGTTTTGCCTCATATGCGAGCTTCGACGTAGTGACGCTCATCCCGACGCCGCTCTTCAGCCTTAACGTGAGGTCTTTTGTGATCTGCGTGCCGTCAGGGGATGTTATTACCGCGATAAAGTTATAATCCCCGACATCCACGCTGTACGGCGGCACGATCTCGAGTACAAGGTTCTTCTCTCCCGATGCCGGGACTATCACTTCAGCCATCTCGTCGAAACTCGTCGAGTCTTCCTTATACCTGAAATACCAGTTCTCAGGCAGGCCGGTCACGGACAGCTTATAGATGTTCTCTTTGGACTGCAGGTTTTTCAGGCGTATGTCATAAAATATCTTGTCGCCTATGGAGGATATTTTTGAGGTGACCTTCGTAGAGACATCTACGGTCTGGTTAACGCTGGTAATATAGACATACAGGTCTATGCTCATGCTGTCCACATATGCGATGACCTTTTTCTCACCGACGGAAGTGCTGCCCGTAGTCTGTATCATCAGGTTGACGACTTTTGACTGGTGCTTCGGGACATACACTTTATAGATGCCTTTATCCCCGTATGTGAACGTCACGTCCCATTTCGCGCTATTGGACGATGAGAGCGTGTAGGTCTTATCCTCGTCATTATTGTTCTGTATCAATATCGGGAATGAGACTATATCGCCGCCCAGTGCGAGCTGGCCCGGGACGTCGCAGGAAAGCTTTGTCCCGCTTGAAGAGGTGTCACCCTGAGAACCGGACGGCCTGGCTATATCGACCAGCACTTTATTCTTAGCCTGATCTATCTCAACTATGTATATCCTCAGTAAGTTGTAGTAATAGTACCAGTTGCCCGGGGATACTGTCACCTCTTTATCCGGATAGCTTGGGCTTTTTACGGACACGTACACGTTACTGCTGCCGTTCTGTATCGTGAACTTCACATAACAGCCGTTTGCAGTGACGGTGTCCCCGTTGTCCGCCCAGTCCGAGTAGATCGTCTCGTACCCGCTGTCCGCCGCGACAGGCGCTATCATACCGCTTATTATCA
The DNA here is from genome assembly GCF_021023085.1 of Methanooceanicella nereidis. NCBI lineage: Archaea > Methanobacteriati > Methanobacteriota > Methanomicrobia > Methanocellales > Methanocellaceae > Methanooceanicella > Methanooceanicella nereidis. The sequence continues at coordinate 44,743 of NZ_PGCK01000006.1, forward strand.
GGCATAGCGCCAGAAGCGGCATTAAGACCTTATTCGTTTTCACCTTATATCCATCCTCAAGAACTTTACATATGACACTGCTAACGCTATTATCATCTCGACGAAGATGACGAGCAGGTTAGGCCAGACGCTTACCAGTGAATCCCATACTGTCTGCTCCTGGTACGATATCATACTCCTGGAATCCATCAGGCCGTACACAGGCCCGTACCTGTTAATGATAGTAGCTGAGATCCGGTTGAAATTATCCATCGGCGAGACCATGCCGATCGCATTACTGACCATGTTGTATCTATCCCAGTACTTTTGCATGTCTTCCTGGTATTTTTTCCATTCGTCGCTCATCGGAGGTATGTCAGGATCTAAAGGCGGAACTTTATCCGGTATTTCGGGAGCGATCTCCTGGTACTTGATCTCGCTGCTTACGCTTTCATATACAATAGGAACGGGATAGGGGCCGTCGGGCGGCTGAGGCGGCTGGCCCACTATGATCTGGACCACCTGGTAGGACATCATCCCGAAGACGAATAATGCTACGACCACGCCGAGCACATATAGTATAGACATCGCTGAACTCTTTGCCACGGTGGACATCATCAGGGAGACTGCGAAGAACAGCATGCAGTATACCAGGGCTATGATAAAGTACACAACTATCCTGCTAAAATCATTCCCGGTAGGCACGACGCCGTAGAATAACATGATGGCGACGATTATGAAGAAGACCGACGCCATGACCGCAGTAAGCATGCCGATCGCGCCCAGCGCTTTTCCGTTCAGGATTGAGTCGCGGAATACAGGATGCGACAACAGCGACTTTAAGGAGCCCTCTTCCTTTTCCCTCGATATAAGGTCAAATCCCAGGGATATACCCAAAACAGCCCCTATGAATACGAAATACTGGTTAATGTTGTTGAACACGTACATTACCGAAGGCATGTCAGGGTTTATCATTTTTTCAAGCTGGTATTTCATCTCGGTTATTTCATCTTCGGACGCACCATTCGCCTCAAGGTACGCTATCCTTTTTTGCAGTTCCGCTATCTGTTCCTGGTACCACGGCTCTGCCTGCATCTTTTTATAGCTTTCAAGATTGTTATTGTAATCGTTCATGCCGTTGACCATTCCGATGATCGATAATAGCATCAGGATGGCAAATACGACGATGAAGCGTTTACTGGTGAGATGGTCCCTGAACTCTTTCCCCGCCACGATAAATTCCGATCTCATTTCACTCGCTCCTGTAGACGGTCTCGAGGAATATCTCCTCAAGCGATTTTTCCTCTAACCTCAGTTCTCTGACTCTCATGTTCTTACTGAAGAGTTCCTCCGATATCGCATCCCTGATGTCATCCGAAGCCTGTATCACTGCGCTTCCGTTGTTGTATACCGCGTTTATGATCCTCGGGTCGGACATCCTGGGCATATCGCCCTTGACTTTAACTATGATAGTTACGGTCTCGTCCTTGCTCATTTTCTTCCTGACCTCGTCCGTCGTTCCCCTCGCGACCAGAACGCCTTTTGATATGATGCCTATCGTGCTGCATACGTGCTGCACTTCATCGAGGATGTGTGATGAGAAGAACACTGTCTTTCCTTTCTCTGCCTGTTCTTTGATGATCTTCCTGAACTGGATGACTCCCTGGGGGTCCAGCCCATTGGTGGGCTCGTCTAAAAAGAGCACGTCCGGGTCGTTCAGGAGGGCCTGGGCAAGTCCTAACCTCTGTTTCATGCCACGGGAATAGCTGCCTACGGGCTTATCGACATTGCCGAGCCCGACGTATTCGAGCAGCCCCTTTATCCTTGTTTCAGCTTCCGAGTCCTTCATCCCGTAAAATCTTGAGAAATATTTCAGGTTTTGCACTGCCGTCAGGTTCGGATAAAATCCAACCCCGTCAGGGAGATAACCTGTGATCTTTTTTACTTCTAATGGGTTTTTTGTCACGTCGATGCCATTCACAAAGCATTTTCCACCGGTCGGCTCGAGCAACCCTACCATCATCCCGATGGCTGTCGTCTTGCCCGCTCCGTTCGGGCCTAAGAACCCGAACACTTCGCCTTTTTCGACTGTCAGGTTCAATGAGTCGACCGCTTTGACACCGTCGTACACTTTAGTAAGCTCTTCTGTCCTTATCATATACGGTCATACTAATCTCGTAATGGTATACTATTAATATATTACTTAGACTACGATTAAATTCGAAGTCATAGCTCAAAAATAATGTCTATAAGGGGTGTTTTTTGGTAAATATTAGAATAAATCAATATAATGCCAGTAAAAATAGATATTTTTGCAGATAAGCCAAACATAAGGTTAATCCTCGTTGATTTCTTAAAATGTAAATAAATTCTTTATATATAATCAAGATAAAAGTATATCAAGGGACAATTTTATATGTAAGAAAAAATTTTCCTAGTACAAAATAAAAGTGACAATGACAGGATATCTTTAACATTGGCTAAATTTTTTAGCCGTGATCATGATTTTGATTGACATTGAGCCGCTAAATCGGGAAAGGATGGAAATAAAATTGTATCGTATCATTTCAAAAACAGAACTCGCTGAATATACAGTGCAATTCGATATTGAGGCGCCGGAAGTGGCAAAGAAAGCACGGCCGGGCCAGTTCGTGGTGGTCAGGATCGACGAGAAGGGAGAGCGTATACCGCTCACGATAGCCGATACGGACACAGGCAAAGGCACGGTCACGATAGTTGTTCAGTCGGTGGGCAAGACGACAGGACAATTATGCTCGATGGAAGCCGGAGGAACCATACGCGACTTTGCGGGGCCGTTAGGTAACCCGACGGAAATGGTCGAGAACAGCACCGTTGTCTGCATAGGAGGAGGGCTTGGTATAGCCCCGGTATATCCCATAGCAAAAGAGCTCAAGTCAAGAGGCAACAGGGTATTATCCATTATGGGAGCGAGAAGCGAACCATTCCTTTTCTGGGAGGACAGGATGCGCAAGGCCAGCGATGAAGTGTATATTGCTACGGACGACGGTTCAAAAGGAAAGAAAGGGTTCGTTACAGATGCTCTTCTTGATATAATCAATTCAGGCGTCAAGGTCGACCGCGTAATAGCGATAGGCCCGACTATCATGATGAAGAATGTGGCAAAGACCACTAAGCCGTATAATATAAAGACAATAGTCAGCCTCAACCCGATAATGGTCGACGGTACAGGGATGTGCGGATCATGCCGCGTCACTGTAGGCGGAAAGATGAAATTCTCTTGCGTGGACGGCCCGGAGTTTGACGGGCATGAGGTCGATTTCGACGAGCTTATGGCCAGGCAGAAGTTCTACAGGACGGAAGAAAAGGATGCGATGGATAAATATACGCATGAGGGAGGAGAGTGCAAATGCCTGCCGACGAGGTCATAGACAGACGAAAGCACGTGCCTGTGAGAGAGCAGGAACCCTCTGAAAGAGTCGGGAATTTCGACGAGGTCTCTTATGGATATAATGAAGAAGAGGCTATGAAAGAGGCAAAAAGATGCCTTAACTGTAAAACACCTTTGTGTATTGACGGATGCCCCGTTGGAGTCGATATACCGAAATTCGTCACGGAGATAGCAAAAGGTGAATTTGACGAGGCGATCAAGACCATCAAGGATAAGAATAATCTACCCGCAATATGCGGCAGGGTATGCCCGCAGGAATCTCAGTGCGAAAAGCTTTGTACGCTTGGGATGAAATGGAAGCCTCTTTTTATAGGAAAGCTTGAGCGCTTCGCTGCCGATCACGAGAAAAGCGATGTAAAGCCAGAATTACCGGAGTGGAACGGTAAAAAGGTGGCCGTCGTAGGCTCCGGGCCGGCAGGCCTGACAGCAGCGGCTGACCTTGCAAAGATGGGCTATAAAGTGGTCATATTTGAAGCATTACATACGCCGGGAGGCGTGCTCATCTACGGCATACCGGAGTTCAGGCTTCCGAAGTCCATAGTCGAAAAAGAGGTAGAGTACGTAAAAAGCCTGGGAGTCGAGATAAGGCTGAACGAGATCGTTGGCAGGACTATTACGATAGACGAGATGTTCGGGCAGGGATTCTCGGCCGTATTCATAGGCAGCGGCGCCGGATTACCTTCGTTCATGCGCATACCAGGCGAGAACCTGAACGGAGTATACTCGGCTAACGAATACCTGACAAGGGTAAACCTGATGAAAGCATACCAGTTCCCGGAATTTGATACGCCTGTCAAAAAAAGCAAAAATATCGCGGTCATCGGAGGCGGGAATGTCGCCATGGACGCGGCCAGGACGGCTAAGAGAATGGGAGCCGACCACGTATACCTGATATACCGACGCGGTGAAGAAGAGATGCCTGCGAGGCGTGAAGAGACAGAGCATGCCAAAGAAGAGGGCATAGAGTTTAAGCTCCTTATGAACCCGACAAGGATCATCGGGGACGACAATGGCTGGGTCAAAGGCATCGAGTGTATCCATATGCGCTTATGCGAGCCTGACGAGTCGGGAAGATGCAGGCCTGAGCCCGTGCAGGGCTCTGAAGAGATCCTGGATGTAGATACGGTCGTCGTGGCGATAGGGACATCGCCTAACCCGCTGATAGTCAAGACCACGCCGGGATTAGAGACCAGCAAGGATGGCACGCTCGTCGTGGACGGATATACGTTCATGACCTCCAGGGAAGGCGTGTTCGCCGGCGGTGACATCGTGTCCGGGGCGGCAACGGTCATAAGCGCGATGGGACAGGCGAAAGAAGCAGCCGTAGCAATAGATGAGTATATTAAGAGCAAAGAATGACGCTTTGCTCTTTTTCTGTTTTTCGAGAATGTTTTTAGAGTATTAGTTCATATCTGAGAGTAATGACCGTCGAGGATGTCCTTAAAAGAAGAATGCTTCATATTCTGTCAAAGGAGACCCCGTATGTGCTCGAAGAAGCGCGTTTCGGCATGTTCGACCTGGCAGTATACATCCCGGAAGATACAATATTCGAAGGTATTGAAGAAAGTAAAAAGATCAGCGCGGTAAGAGCATGTAACAAGTACCAGCTTGACGGCATATGCTCGGAAAAGAAGAGAGATTTTCTAAAAAAGTTCGAGCCGTTATACGATGACCATTTACTTCTCATGGGGTTCAAGGATAACGGATCCGGCGTCGTGTTATCAGAAAAGGAGTTTAACGAGCTTATTAACGATAAAAAACAGACCTATTCGCATATGGCATGCGGCGTGAACGAAGACGGCGAGGGATGCGAATACCTGGATCACAGGCTCGGCTGGGAGCAAGGTTTTCTCGCGGGCTACGGGCTGAAACAGGGACTGCACCTGTTCGAGTTCAAGAGCGACCACGATAATGTCAACAGGTTCATGGAACAGCTGCCTCATTATTCCCTGTTCGCGGACTATATCTGGCTGGTGGTCGGCAGCGAGCAAAAGATACCGAAATGGCTGCCGTCATATGTCGGCATTTACAGGGAAGAAGGCGAAGGTTTCGTTAAGATCAAGGAGAGCCAGTTCATAAAGAGAAGGCCGCCTTTTAGCAGGGCAGTCTTAAGAGAATGTGGAATACCTGACGGTGCTATCGACGATAGCATGCTTTATGATTTTATCAGGAAATGGTTCATCAATTCAATTTTTTTCAGGTCTAACGGAGTCGTCATGCAGATGAACGAGCTTGACCACCTGCTCTCGGGATATGAGAAAAATAAAAAGAAAGGCGCAAGGCAGAGCACGCTGAAGTTCTGACCCTACTGTCCGCCCATTTTTCTTCTTTGCATCATCTCGCAGTAATTGCACAGGACCTTGCCCGAAAGGATCGGGGCTCCGCATAGCCTGCATGAGTTCATATTAGCCGGGGCGCCCTTGTGAGTGGCCGGAGCTCCACTGCCTGCCTTCTGCGCATCGGCTTCCATCAGCTTTAATATCTTGACCTGTTCGCGGGCAATGTACTGCAGGTATCTCGCTATGCTGAACATATACACGGTATCGGACGCGCCTACGGCAAAATAGTCTCCTTCGTATGATGCCGTTAAACCGTATGCCTCGTTATCGAACTTATAGGTCAGGAGAAGCTCGCCCTTTTTATTCAGCACGCAGACTTCCTTGTATATCGTCGTAGCGAATATCAGGCTTCCGTCCGGCGATACTTTTATGCGCTGTATAGGGCCGTAAATACTCTGCTTCCATATCAGCAAGCCGTTCTTATCTGTGAAATAAATGAACGCGTTAGAAAAACCGATAGCTATATACCGGCCGTCCTCTGTGATCGACAGGTCCATTATATTTTGCGAATAGGTGTTGTTAGATAGCTCGTTACCCCTGTCGCTTACCTGATGGATAGTGTTGTTCATGTGCTCTAACACAAAGCTGAACTCCCCGTCATATGAAGTATACACGTACACTATGGGCGAGTTAACGATGAACTCCCACCTCAGGTCGCCGTCGCGGGTGAACATGTACGCCCTGCCGTTGCTCGAGCCGGCTATGACCAGGGCTCCGCTGCCCGAGATGCAAACCGAGTTAACGGGCTTGTGACACTCTTTTGTCCATATTATATTGCCGCGCTGGTCAAAAGCCCTTATGACGCCGTCATCCGAGCCTGCGACGATAAGCGAGCCGTCGCTTGACATGTCCATGCAGTTGACCTTTCTGCCTATACGGCTAGACCATACCGATTCTCCGGTCTTATTAAAGAATGATACTACGTTATCCTTAGAGTATGAGCCCACGAACCTTCCGTCGTCCGAGACCTTTACAAAAGCGACGTCGTCGCCTGTCGTGGTAGCCCAGAGCAATCTTCCGCTATGGTCCATAAGATAAACATCATGGTCCTCGGAGCCTGCCGCGAGATATGACGAGTCTGGCGTCATAGATACGACAGATACCTTCCCATGCGTAGCTTTTTTCCACTCTGGACCAAGTATTTTTTCCGGACTATTCATCAAAGCATCCCCTAATATTTGCTTGCTAGGTTTTTCCTTATAATATAATAAACATTGTTATTGATACAGGTATCGGAGTAAAGTACATAATAATGTTCTTAATTGGATAACAATAAAAACAGGACAGGCGTATATCAAAAGATAACCGGAATACCGATCCGATAGTACAGTATTTTCATAGTAATGATCATCTAAAAAAATCACCATTATCAAGATAAGCAGCGTTTAATGGAAATTACATGATAAGATAAAATTACTTTACAACCGCAGGCAGCATGACCACGAACCTGCATCCCTGTGTGTGGTCCCCCGGCACGCGGTCTTCCACCCAGAACTTCCCGTTATAGTCGTCTACTAGCATCTTTATCAGACACAACCCGAATCCCTTTCCTCGTGCCCGCGTATTAATAAGGTTCAGGCGGTCGAATAACTTTGATTTAAGAGCATCGGTTATTCCCGGGCCGTTATCGTCGATCATGACCTTATAAAACTCCCCGGCACCGTTATCATGGATATGGGAGACGCCGATGTCGATTGTAAGCGGCCCGCTCGAGTGCTTGATGGCATTTCCCACAAGATTTGAGAATACATCCCATAGCAGCTCGTTAGCATTTACCAGATATCCGCTAACGGGAGTATAATTGATCATTATGTCCCTTCCCTCTACGCTCTCGTATTGAGACTTCACGTCCTTAAGAACTTCACCTACATCTATAAAGCCCGGCTCATAGTGGCCCATCTTTTCTCTCTGCAGCTTTCTAACATTATCGATCAGCCTTGAACTGCTCTTCAAAGACTCAACGGGTTTTTCCAGAAGACTGGCATGATCTTTGTCCAGGAACCCCTCTAATTCTATTATCTCATGCACCAGCTCAAGGTATCCCATGGCTATCTGGTTGAGATTATTAATGTCGTGACCCATGAGGTCTACATATAATTCGGTTTGTGCCTTCGCGCTAAACAGCTCATTTTCGGCACGTTTTTTATCCGTCACGTCTACAACTATGGCTACGCCATTTACGATATTACCGGCATCATCGTATATTGGCGTAGAGTTTATTGAAAATGCTTTATAGCCACCTTCGCAGGAAGGGACCTGTATTTCTTCTCCTATGATAACCTCACCGTTTTTTATCGACCTTACAAGCGGGAGTTCATCGATACGGTATTGCTTCCCGTCCGCCCGGAATAATTTTAGCTTATCATAGTAACTGATATCAAATGATTCCGGCAATCCGGTGGTCAGTCTTTCCATTATCCTGTTTTTCATAATGACCTTGCAAGAGGGCACTTCAACGATGATCACGCCTAAAGGCATGTTCTGCAGCACTGCCTCCAGCCTTCTTCGCCCCGATTCCAGCTGTTTAAGTAATTTCTCTTTCTCCCTGTCAGCCTCTATACGCTCGGTAATATCCTGTATAGTGCCAAACATACGGACAGGTTTTCCGGACTTATCAAAAATGGCTTCCCCAACGTCTTGAACTATACGCTCGACACCATCAGGCCTGACGATACGGTAATTTATACTATAGGGAGTTCCTTTTTTAGCTATTTCATTAGAATGTTCAACAATTTCCCTATCATCTTCATGGACAAAGGATAAAAAAGTCTCCAGTGTAATAAACTCCGCAGGCTTCTGGCCAAGTATCCTGAAAAATTCATCACTACAGGTCGCCCTGTTTTTCTCAATGTCCCAATCCCAGTTACCGATATGAGCTGTATGCTGTGCGCGCGCCAGATCTATCTCGCTCTTGCGAAGCGCTTCTTCTGCACGCTTTCTCTCAGTGATATCTTCTATCATGGGCAAGAAATATAGCGGGCGCCCGTCAGGACCTGTTATCATTCGAACGGAGATGTTCACCCAGACAGCATTACCGTCCTTGCGTATGTACCGCTTCTCCTTACTAAAATGAGCTATCTCGCCTGATAACAATTTTTTTACTTTATCCATATCATCAGTCAGATCATCGGGATGAGTTATATCGGGAAAGCTTAAAGATAGTAATTCTTCACTGGAATATCCCAGAATGCGGCAAAGTTCAGGGTTGACTCGAGTAAAACGATAATCTAAAGAAACGATCGCACTCCCTATCGGAGACTGGTCAAATAAACGCTTAAACGTCTCCTCATTCTTTATCAACGCCTGTCTCGCATGTTTGGTATCGGAATTTTCGTAAAGTCTCCATTCACCGTTATTTTTAGAAAAAGCGTATTGATGAGTGTTCAGGATATCCATGACATCGCATGCATCGCACTTATCAAGAGAATATGAGCAAATGGCAAGCATACGGTAATCACGAATTATACTGTTGACCTCTTTTTCATAATCCATGAAGTCATTCCATGACGATCTATTAAGCCAGAAAACGTTACCGGTAATTCTCAGGCCATCATAACCCCGATCAAGCGCTTCCTTTAACTTTTTGATCCAGCCGTTCAGGACTTGTTTTAAGTTTAATATGCCATCGGCAAGATACCACTCATTATATGGTATGATCTCTATCTGTCCCTTTTTTACGTACTCATCATAATCCGGTACGGCCGATCTCATAGACGCTTTAACGTCATCCCCGATGAACGGCTCCGAGGTTATACACATGCAGTATTCATTGCTCTTCAGACCGGTTACAAGATAGGGAACAATAATTTCCATTAGATCATCCCTGGTTTTATAAAATAGACAGAAATGAGTTCCCCAGGGGACCTTTCCTATCTTTTCAATGCCGGTTTCTCTATCTTCTTCCTTCATTTTACCCACTGCATATGTTAATACTCTCCAGTAAAAAATGAAACAAAAAAATATTATTTGATACTATTTAAAAACTTTCGTTTAAAATAAATGCTTATTATATTATCTATTTTTCTTTTATGGCTCTTATAAAACAAAGATGAGAAAAATAGTCGATAAAATGATATTATATCCTCATATTTTTGTGGCCCGTACGATCACCACATAGCCTCCATCAATTGGTTTTGTAATCGATACAACATCTCTCGTAACAGGTTCGGGAATATTAAATTCATTATCGTTCTAAGGCTGGCAGCAAGACCACGAACTTCGCGCCCTTAGTATGATCACCCGGCACCCGATCCTCAACCCATACCCTTCCATTGTAGCTTTCTACGAGCGATTTGACCAGATATAATCCGAGGCCCATGCCTTTCACCTTGATAGATCCCTTTAGCAATCGCTTGAAAACTCTAGCCTTGAATTCATCGGGGATGCCCGTACCGTTATCCTCAACTATCACACGACAATATCGAATGCCTTTCTCCTCTACTGAGTCCAGGTCTATTCTAATATCAGCGTAGTCCCCGGTGTGCTTGATAGCATTACTCACAAGATTTGCAAACACGTCGTGTAACAGCTCGTTCGCCCCGACCCAATAATGCTCGCATCCGTTCAGGTTCAAGGTGATCGTCTTTTTGGTCATCGCCCCGAACTCCCGCTGCACATCCGAGAGTATATTCGCCAGGTCGACCTCCTTGTTCTGGAATGCACCGTCCTGGAGCTTCTGCAGCTTCCTCACGTTCTTGATCAGCAGGGCGCTCCGCTGTAGCACCTCTATGGGCTTATCCAGAAGCTCCCTTTCGCATTCTTCAGCCTGCATATCCCGCACAAGCTCGAGATAGCCCAGCGCGATCTGGTGCATGTTGTTGATATCATGGCCCATCAAATCGAGATACAACTCAGCCTGCTGTTTTGCGACTGTCAGCTCTTCCTCAACCCGCTTGCGCTCGGTGATATCATGAACGGTTCCATGTAGTTTTAACGGCTTACCATTATTAAAAATTACTTTACTACGGACCTGTATATTTATTACTGAGCCGTCTCTTCGGAGGATACGATGCTCGTTAGGCTCAACTTTCGCATCGTTAACCACCGTCATTATTTTTCCCAACGCTTCATTCCTATCGTCAGGGTGAATAAAGCTGACATATGCATCGAAGGATGGTTGTATTTGCCCCGGACATAAGCCAAGGATGCGATAAAGCTCATCAGACCAGGTTAATACATGATTGTTTATATCCCATGTATAACTACCAATGTGCGCGACTTCCTGGGCGGCGGCAAGATTATATTCGCTTTCCCGGAGTGCTTCCTCAGCCCGCTTTCTCTCGGTGATGTTATCGAAAACAGTGGTGAAGTATCCCCTTTCTGTACTGTACACTGAGATCGAAAACCATGCTGCAAGAGGCTTGAACTCGATCTCAAACATCTCAGGCCGGCCGGTCAGAGCGACTCTTCCATATATCTCAAATAATTCAGGATGTAACTCTTTGATCCCGGGAAATATCTCTGTAGCCTTTTTACCGACTACATTTTCCAGCCCTATCAGCCTTCCGAACGCGTTATTGACGTTGATGTAGACAAAATCGATCGGATTTCCACCGTTATCAAATTGCATCTTGCAGTAGGCAAACCCATTCATCATATTTTCGAATAGTGAGCTGTAACGCGCTTCGCTCTCCCGCAAAGCCTTCTCCAGCGGTATTTCCACATAGCCACCGGTCATCTTCAGGCTCCGGACGGCTACGAGCATATACAACCCGCCAAGGAACTGGCCTCCCCGTCCGACCCAGCTCAGAAGCGTGGCCGGGCTGCCCTCGATGATCAACGTACCCATGCCCAGGCCGATCAGTAACAAGCCCAAACCATACCATAGCAGAAACGGCGTACGGGACTCGCGATACAGGAAGCCGATGCTTGCGAATGCGATGACGAACTCGGCAACCGTTGCGAAGAGGACTACCTGGCGCAAGAGAGTAAATCCCTGCCCGTCTACATAGAACGCCGGAAAAGCCCCGACCAGGGCGCCCGCGACCAGTATACTCATGATCATAAACATTCCCGGATAAGCTAAGCCCAACTGACGAGTGGTGGTTGACAACATGTTCTCGCGAGGTCTCTCCGCTAACGCCCAGTAGGAACTTCCCAGGAAGCATAGTCCCGTCAGAAAGACGCCCATATTGTGGACTGTGACGGCCGCGTTCAGGTCCCACAGCAAGTTTCCAGCGAGCAGGTAAGTGATGGCAAACGCCATCATGCCACAACCCATGAACAATACAGCCCTGGAGCCCGTATTCAGATAGCTTCGCGCGGCCAGATATACAATGAGAAGCGAGGCCGAACCACAGAACAGGGTGTTGAGCGTGGTCAGAAGCACCGGATACTCATAGGTAGTCTTGATGCCTGATGAATAGAAAATAGCAATTGCTGCTGCCATTAACAGGATAGGTGCCCATATCAGCCTTTCCCACAATAAAGCCGGAGATTTTTCTATGATCCTGTCATCATCCGTTTTTCTTAATGAGATAATGTCAATCCTCATAGAAGCCACATTAAGAAATGAATAATATACGTAATAAAATAATAAATAATTTTTCTTTAATCGATTATCTTTCAATATATTGACACTATAGCGATATTTTTTATGATCTGTTAACTAATAGTTACAGTAAATTGCCAGTTTATTATGTCGAGGTTATAAGGATAAAGGGTCCATAAACGGTTTTAGGATTGCTCTGAATAGCATAGGTCAATTGTTACATATAAAGAGAACACGTGTAATTTTGACTGGCTCGATAACAATTTAACAATTAATGATAGCGCTAACTAAGAATAAGTAAATGAGATTTTACGCTGACAATACGAACGATAAAGATCGTTATTTATGAACCCCTTTATGGATTAATTTTATCTTTTTGACAGCATGAATATAGGGAAACGCTAAATAATTTAAGTAGTATCCAATCATCATCAGTTAAAATAATTGAGGCAATTCCGATGAAGTTCGATCCGGAACAGGTTAAGACAGAGACCAAAGAGGATTTTGACAAGGCGTGGAGCGAGAGCACTAAATATCTGACGCCGGTGGACCCAGTTAAAGACTATTCTATGAAAATGGAGCAGGGTAAAGCCCACCCCGTCTATGAAACGATGAACAGGCTCCGCGAAGCTTACATTAATCTGGGGTTCGAAGAGATGGTGAACCCCATCATAATTGAGGAAAGCGACATTTTCAAGCAGTTCAACTACGAAGCGCTGGCCGTCCTGGACCGCGTATTCTACATAGGAGGGCTGCCGAGGCCTAACGTAGGCATATCCGATGAAAGGTTCGCGCAGATAGAGGAGATCTTCGGCAGGAAACTGACGGAGGAAGATAAAGAGACCATACGCACCATCTTGCACAAGTACAAGAAAGGCGAAATAGAGGGAGACGACCTTGTCGCCGACCTGGCAGCAGGGCTGAACGTACAGGACTCTAAGATAGCGGTCATGATCGACCATGTCTTCCCTGAGTTCAAAAAGCTCGAGCCGGTATGCTCGAGGAAGACCCTGAGAAGCCATATGACCTCCGGCTGGTTCATTTCGCTTGAGGCTTTAGTGAACAGGCGCAAAACACCCGTAAAATTATTCTCGGTAGACCTTGTTTTCAGGAGAGAGCAGGAAGAGAGCGCAGACCGTCTCAGGGCCTATCACTCCGCTTCATGCGTAATAATGGACCCCGACGTAAACGTCGAGCACGGCAAGGCTGTCGCTGCCGGCCTGTTAAAGCAGTTCGGTTTCTCGGACTTTAAGTTTAAGCCGGACGATAAGCGCAGTAAGTATTACACCCCCGACACCCAGATAGAGGTGTACGGATACCACCCGGCATTAAAGGGCAGCAACACTAAGTATAAGGACGGCTGGGTGGAAATAGCGACTTTCGGAATATACTCCGCCACTGCACTTTCACAGTATAATATCCCGTACCCCGTCATGAACCTGGGCCTGGGCGTAGAAAGGCTTTCCATGATATTATACCAGGCAAAGGACATGAGAGACATGGTGTACCCGCAGTTCCAGGAAGAATGGGTACTGGGCGATAAGGAGATCGCGGATATGATCTCTATAGAGATGCAGCCTTCGACCAGAGAGGGCCATGACATCGCAATGTCGATAATAGCTACTTGCGAGCGCCACGGCACAGATGCCAGCCCGTGCGTGTTCGAGGCCTGGTCAGGCACCCTGAACGGAAAGAAGCTAAAGGTGACCGTATCAGAGAAAGAGGAAAATAAAAAGCTCTGCGGCGGCGCATTCTTGAACGAGGTGTACGTGCTGAACGGTAACGTATACGGTATACCGAAGGGCAACCCGAAATTCAAGGAGATAGAGGAAAAAGGCGTAAGCACCGGTATAAGATATATCGATGCCATTGCCAACGCAGCTGCCAGAAACATAGAGGAAGGCGTCTATGAGACCTCGGTAAAGATGTCCAGGGCGCCCGGCGACGTCAACGTCCTTATAGACCCTGTCGCGCTTAGATACATTCAGGGTAAGAAGAACAAGATAGACTTCCGCGGACCTGTCTTTACTTCAGTAGAGACCGAGATAACCGGGGAATAAGGTTTAAAGCTTTAAAATAAATCCTCGTTTGTGAACGTAAAGGAACTATACGAGGAGCAAAAAGAACTTGCAAAGCAGGCAATTCTGGTCGACTCTTTCGATAAGATGGAACTCATCGGAGGGGTTGACTGCGCTTATTTTGAAGATAACGTGATCAGCGGCGCTGTCGTTATTGACTATAATACCTTCGAGCTGGTCGATAAGGCTTACGATGTCTTAAAAGTTGATTTTCCATATATTCCAGGGTTACTTGCATACAGGGAAGCAGTGCCTATGATGGCAGCAGTCAAGAAACTGAAGATAAGACCGGATATATTAATGGTTGATGGGTTCGGTACAAACCATCCGAGAAGATGCGGCATTGCCACATATATAGGCATAAAACTTGACATACCTGCAATGGGCGTAGGAAAAAGTTACATGTACGGAAAAGTCGAAGAAGATGAGATCTACCAGGATGGCGAGAAGGTCTGCCAGCTTTTATACTCCAGGAAAAGTAAAAGGCCTGTTTACATTTCTCCGGGGCATAGAATATCCCTCTCTACCAGCGTGGACATAGCCAGACACTTCATGGATGGCGGAAGGATACCTCTGCCGGTTAAGCTTGCAGATGAATATGTGGCTGACATAAAACAAAAAATATTGAAAACGGTACATACTTAGTCGTTCGTCAATTAAATCAGATTTTTAATTAATCTTTTTACCATGAAACGCACAAAGGCGAACAAGGAACACAACACTGCTAACCACAAAGCGCACAAAGGCGAACAAGGAACACAACACTGCTAACCACAAAGCGCACAAAGGCGAACAAGGAACACAACACTGCTAACCACAAAGCGCACAAAGGCGAACAAGGAACACAAAGGACTTCTTTTAGAAGATTATCCTATACTTAAAAAAATTTGTGTACTTTAATCGCCTTCGTGCGCTTCGTGGTTAACAGTTTAGTGTTCCTTGTTCGCCTTCGTGCGCTTCGTGGTTAACAAAATTAGTGGACTTTTGAGCTTTTTGTAATTAATTTGCCAGAGTTATAATCTTGCTATAAAAAGAAAGATAAAAGGGGTAAACCCCTTTACTCACTTGTTCTTTGCCTTTAAGTACGGCATCAGTCCGCCCGCTTCGAGTAGCTGCTGCATGAACTCGGGGATAGGCTTGAACGGGAATGACTTGCCGGTAGTGTGGTTAACGATGACGTTCTTATCGAAGTCAACCTCAAGCTCGTCTCCCTGCTTCGCATTCTTCGAGATGTCCTTGCACTCGATCAGCGGTAAGCCGATGTTGAACCCGTTCCTGTAGAATATCCTGGCGTATGAATCGGCTATGATGCAGGAAACGTCGCATGCGAGTATGACCTGCGGTGCCTGCTCTCTCGATGAGCCGCAGCCGAAGTTGTTAGCCGCCACAAGTATCGGGTTCTTGACCTTCTGCGAGTCCTCGTAGAATGTCGGGTCGATAGACTCGAAAGCGTGCACTGCGAGCTTCTTAAGGTCGAGCTCGTCGTACTTATACTTGCCAGATATGACCTCGTCAGTGTTGGTGTCGGGAGGGTATATCCTGAGCACCTTTGACTTAATGTTCTTTAAAGCCATCTTAGAGCACCTCCCTCGGGTCGGTGACCTTGCCGTATATCGCGCTGACAGCTGCGACAGGCACGTTCGATAGGTAGATCTCTGACTTGTTGTTGCCCATGCGTCCCTTGAAGTTCCTGTTCTGAGTCGAAAGGACCTTCTCGCCGTCGCCTAGCGCCACTGTCCTGCCTATGCAGAATCCGCAGCCCGGCGGGCATACGGCTGCACCAGCCTCAATAAGTGTCTGGATGTAGCCAGCCTTCATAGCTTCCATCATAACGCCCCTGCTTGCAGCGTATACGACTAAGCGGGTGTCCTTGTGGACCTTCTTGCCCTTTAATATCTCAGCCGCTACCTTCAGGTCTTCCAGCCTGCCGTTCGTACATGAGCCTATGCAGACCTGCTGCAGCTCCATTCCCGCGAAGTCGGTAACAGGCTTAACGTTGTCAACCCTGTGCGGGTATGCGATGTACGGGACTAATTTTGATGCGTCGATATGAAGTTCATCCTTGTATACAGCGTCCTTATCGGCAGAGAGTTCCTTATATTCATTCTCTCTTCCGTGTTTAGCCAGGAACTGCCTTACTTTTTCGTCCGACGAGCATAATCCTACCTTACCGCCTGCCTCTATCGCCATGTTGGACATGACAAGCCTGGAGTCGACGGTCATGTTCTTGACAGTGCTGCCGGTGAATTCCATTGACATATAAGTGGCACCGTCGGCAGTGATCTCCTTTACGATGTGAAGGAACACGTCCTTGGATGTGACATGTTCGGGTAACTCGCCGTCGATCTGGAACTTGAACGATTCGGGCACACGTAGCCAGGTAGTACCATATGCCATGATCGCGCCTACATCCGTAGAGCCCATCCCGGTACCGAATGCCGCTAATGCTCCATGGGTACATGTGTGGCTGTCGCCACCGATGATGATCTTACCCGGAGCGGAGAACTTTTCCGCGACTATCTGGTGACAGATGCCGTCGCCGTTCTCGAAGAAGTACGGCATATTGTTCTCGCGGGCGAACTTTCTCATGAATATCTGGACGTTGGAGACCTGTTCGCTCGGGGAAGGAGATGCGTGATCGCAAATACCGCCCACTTTTAACGGGTCGAAAACCTTCCTGGTGCCAAGTTCTTTTTCCATCTGCTGAATTGCCAGAGGCATGGTACCGTCATGAGAGAAGACGAAATCCACAGGCACGGTGACTATGTCGCCCGGAATAGCCTCGGTCCCGCTTTTCTCCGATAATATTTTTTCTGCTAGCGTCTTGCCCATCTTTTTTCACCTGGAATTGAGGTTGTGTATGCTTAAGCGCTGTGTGCATATAAAGTTTCTTATGTACGGATATGTACATTGAAGCACGACAGCAAACACATGTTATAAAAGTCATTTTTTCGTACCTTGATCCGGGTACGCTCTTAACCGGTATGGGGTTTTGATTGATGATATAATACGTTTTTGGTTTGTTTAACAATATTATTTTGGTTCTACTACGATTTTTGGGATGATGTTTTATTGTTTCTTTCGGATGGCAGGTAGATACTAATTTCACAGAGACACAGAACCACTAAAATTTTTTTAGGATTTTTAAGGGCGCTAAAGCTCTAAGAAGTTACTCACCAAACCACTAATGCTCTAGTATCACAGTCAACGCACTAACGTCCCAAACGCCCGACTCAACGCTCAAAGTGCACAAAGACACTAACGCTAAAACAAGGCCCGAACCTCCCCAAAGCACGAAAATTTAAACCACTGTTTGTGTCGTGCCTTATTGATCATCATTATATCCGGTATGTTCGGTCGTGTTAAACGGAAACCGCGCTATTGAACTTTGGTGGTTTGGAGAGGTTCGGGTCTTGTTTTAGCGTTAGTGAATTAGAGAGTTTAGTACGTTGAGTCGGGCGTTTGGGACGTTTGAGCGTTGACGGTGATACTAGAGCATTAGAGATTTCGTGAGTATGTTTTTGGTGCTTTAGAGACCTTAAAAAATCATAAAAAAAATTAGTGGTTCTGTGTTTCTGTGAAATTAGTATCTACCTGCCATCCGACAGGCATAATTAAAAATTCCCAAAATCTAAGAAGAACCATAAAAATTAAAGAACAATATACTCATTTTCCTGTCGCAGTAAACACCTATTTCACGGAATCAAGATAAGCATACTTTATATAGCCATTTTAACGCGAAGGTTTACTATGTCGCAGTACATATTTTTTTAATAAACAGGCAGTTATATATGAGATGCCAACAATCCTACTAGACATTGATTGGTGAGTTATATGGAAGCTATGAGGGAGATTGAGCTAAAGGGTCATATTATCGACTCCTTTTTGCTGCCCAAAGTCTTCGACAAAGTAATGGATATGAACGGCGAGTTCGAGATAATACAGTTCGACATCGGCAGGCAAAAGACCGACACGAGCTACGCTCGCCTTATGATAAAAGGAAGAGACCAGGATCACCTGGAGAACATAATAAGCGAACTACACAGGCTCGGGGCCCAGCTCCCGGAAGCCGAGGACGTAGTCACCGAGACCGCTATCAAGGATAGGGTAGTACCGAAAGGTTTCTATTCTACGACCAACCATCCGACGTATGTTAAGATAAACGGGGAATGGAAGAAGGTAGAGAACCAGAAAATGGACGCCATGATAGTGATCACGGACGATCATGCCTTATGCACAACAATAGGCCATATCAAGAAAGGCGACAGAGTAGTGGTCGGTAAGAAAGGCATACGTGTCATCCCGCCCGAAAGGCCGAGGGGGCACAGCATTTTTGAGTTCATGGACAGCCAGGTATCCTCTGAAAGGCCTTCACAGTCACTGATAAAACAGATAGCCGAGGAGATACTGGAAGTAAAACAGGACGGCGGAAAGATCGTAATAGTCGCCGGTCCCGCGGTAGTACATACCGGCGGGCAGCAGGCTCTTGCAGAGTTGATCAGGAACGGCTATGTGGACGTCCTGCTCGCAGGCAATGCGCTGGCAGTGCACGATATCGAGTATAACCTTTACGGCACATCGCTCGGGATGGACCTCAATACGGTAGAACTGGCTCCCGAGGGACATAAGCACCACATATATGCCATCAGCGAGATCTGCCGCGCAGGCTCTATAAAGGACGCGGTAGAGCAGGGGATCCTTACAGGCGGCATCATGTATGAATGTATCAAGAACAACGTGCCGTTCGTCCTCGCCGGGTCGATAAGGGACGACGGGCCGTTGCCTGACGTCATCACCGATACCATGAAAGCGCAGGACATGATGAGAAAGGCGATACAGGACGCTGACATCGTGCTTATGATGTCTACGATGCTTCATTCGATCGCGACAGGGAACTGCCTGCCGTCGACCGTAAGAACGATCTGCGTGGACATCAATCCGGCTACCGTCACTAAACTCATGGACCGCGGCAGCGCCCAGGCCATCGGGATAGTCACGGATGTAGGAACGTTCCTGCCATGGCTTGCTGAAGAGCTGGCCCTGCTTAAAAAGCAAAAAGCCCAGGGCAAATGAGCTATAAGATGGGTGATCCCATCGCTCTTTTTTATTTTTCAAGCTTTTAAGTAAAATGATAGAATATTTATATTATCCGAATTAAAAGAATGAATCCTTTCACCACTATATATTTTTTTAACCTATTTTTTAGTTAAACTTTATCGGCCTCTGGCAGGATCACAATAAACCTGCTGCCTTTAGAAGGGTGTCCGGGGACCCGGTCCTCCACCCACACTTTCCCTTTAAAACCTTCCACAAGGGTCTTCACAATGTACAGGCCAAGCCCCTTACCGATCATTTCATGCCCTTTTTCTCCCCGCAAAAATATCTTGTTTTTTTGCCTGTCTGATATACCCGGACCATTATCATCTACGATGACCTTATAATAGTCATTCCCCTCAGCATCAGTCTTTTCAAGCATTATGTCTATGACCAAAGGCTTATCCGGATTGGCATGTTTTATCGCGTTCCCCACGAGATTGTTAAATATGTCCTTTACAAGTTCACTTGCGTATACATAACTCCCTTTTAAGGGCTTGTAAGTGATATTGATGTCCCTGCCCGGAACGTGTAAATAGTCTTCTTTAACCTCTGTCAGTATTTTATCAAGGTCTACACGCTCAAGAGATAGAATATCTGTCTTGATCTGCTTTATCTTGCTAACGTTGCCTATAAGCCTTGAACTGTTCTTCAGGGTCTCTAACGGCTTTTCAATTAAAAAGCCGTTATCCTGTTCAAGTTTTCCTTCAAGGTCAATGATATCCAGGGATAGTTCAAGGAAACCCATTGCTATCTGGTTCATATTGTTTATATCATGGCTCATAAGATCCACGTAAAGATCTGACTGGGCCTTGGCTTCCTCCAGCGCTTTTTCAGCGCATTTACGCTCATATATCTCGCCGATCAGTTTTGCAGAAGTTTGCAGCCGGTTCCTGGCGATGTCAATTATGAACTTAGGGCGCGACTCATATTCGTCGGCGAGTTTCTTAAGCTCCATAGCGTTAACATTATATTTTTTAGCTATTTCACCCAATTTTTTAGGGTCTTTTGGCGGGTCGCCATAACCGATGTTTATTGCGCCTACGATCTCGTTTCCCGCCCGGATCGGGACACCGTACAGCCTGATGCCCCCGTGACATTCAATATCCACAGGCCTGCCCGTCTCAATGGCCACTTTTGCATTTTCTGTCCAGCATGATTCATGGCAAAGCCACTTTCCGCGTTCTAGCGCCTCCGTGTTAATATCAGTGTCGCAAAGGTCTCGTGAAGCCTTATCCAGGAACCTGCACCAGCCTGAGCAAAATATTCCCTGCGCATAGTCACCGTTCTTTTCATATACTGCCGAAGAAGTATCAAGAAGGTCCAGAAAATCGCTTACGATATCGCTTAATATTTCTTCGCCAACAGAATCCAGTAGTTTACGACAGGTATTAAGCTCAAGCAGATTTCCGTATGGCGGCTCATACTTGTTCGATCTTTGACTGTTGATCTTAGGTTCCACGCTTTTCTTTAATAGCCATTCTAGCCTTTTCAGCTCTTCTTCAGCTTTTTTGCGATCGGTAATATCGCGGATATGCTCGACGACGCCTACTACATTATCCCCGGTATCGATCAGGGGAAAAGAATGAATTTCAACCCATCCGTCTGTCCTGTCAGGTCGGATATAAGACGCAATGTGTGTCTGGATGGTCTTTGTTTTCATGGCTTTAATGCAGGGACAGTTTTCACATGCTTCTTTTTTCCCATGATAAGCTTCAAAACACTTTTTGCCTAAAATAGGCATGCTATGAGAGTACAATTCTTCCATTTTAGGATTTATCCTGATGATATTCAAATCCTTATCCAGGATACTGATACCGTCCTGGATACAGTTAAAAACGTTCTGAAGAAATTGTTCTCTATCATGAAGAGCCTTTTCGGCTTTTTTTCTTTCGATATCGGCTTCCTTAAGTACCGATAACTGCTCATGAAGCATTTTTAGCTCATTAAGCAAAAGATCTTTAGAACCATTACTATCCGGGCTATCCCCACCTGAACCTGAACACATCGGTCATCGCAGTTTTAGTTGTATATTCTCAATAATATAAAACGTTGAGGGTAAACATATGACAGGTAATCGCCGTTTGAACGAATATAATAGTTTGTAAAAAAAAGAAAAAAAGGAAAAGGAAGATCTAATCCTTACTTGTCATGGTCTTGTAGAGGAAGTATGCAGAACCTCCCCACAGGACCGTTGCTCCGAAAAGGAACATTAAAATGGCTGATAGTTCCATCTTTGATCCTCCTTAGGCATCGACGCCCGAGTCACTTTTTGTAATCTTTCCCTGCTTGCCGTTCATATCGGACTCGTCGTCATTCTGCTCCTTCTCTACAAACTCATCCCAGGATTCGACCTTCTTAGGCCACGGAAGGAACGGAAGCGCGAAGGATACTATGAAGCTTAACGCCACGACTCCAAGACCAAGGTAAAGGTATATCCACTCATATCCGCCATAACCTTCTGACAGGAAGGTCAGTGTATACTGAGCGAGTATGACCAGAAGGATCAAGGGTGCTATTATGCCTACGACATACTTCCAGAGCTTTCCGATCTTGAGCTCCGACCTGCTGTCGATATATGTTACGAGCTTGTCTCCTTTACATATCCATATCGCGACGAGCACTTCAAGGATGCCCACGATGAGGAGCATATATTTCGAGAAGAAGTAATCCACTATATCCAGCCAGTAGAGACCTCCCTTTGTCGTATAAATCAAGCCGCAAAGTAGACCGCATATTGTTACCGCGACAACCGCCTTGCGCCTGGATACGTTAAACTTATCCATGACAGAGGACGTCACTGACTCTAAGAGGGATGCGGACGAGGATATTCCTGCGATTATCAGGCAGAAGAAGAAAACTGCCGCAAGTATCTCTCCTCCGACAGGCATTAACGAAAGCGCCTGCGGGAATACGATGAACGCGAGACCAATGCTCTGTGCGACGACTTCTTCGAAAGGTACGCCTTTTGACACCGCCATATAGCCCAGCGTTCCGAAAACCGCGAATCCTGCCAGGAATGAGAAACCGCTGTCCATCAGTGATATAATGAACGCATTTCTGGTTATGTCGGATTTCTTCGGCAGATAGCTGGAGTATGCTATCATGATACCGAATCCAAGGCTAAGCGAGAAGAACACCTGCCCACATGCGTCGATCCATATCTGCACGTCTGTCAGTTTAGAAAAGTCAGGCGTCAGGTACCACTCGATACCCTCCATTCCACCGACAAGGGTGACACCCCTTATTACCAGAGCCAGTATAAGTACGAACAATATAGGCATGAAGACCTTCATGGTTTTTTCAAGCCCTTCCTTAACACCAGAATTGACAATGATGAAGTTGATCAGCCAGACAGCTACGACAGCGATAAGGACACTGACCGAAAAGCCTCCGAGCACACCGGGGCCGGCTGAAAGCTCTAATATATCATTAAAGAAGAATCCTTCGAAATCAGTCGGGAACCCGCCAAGTAATATCTTTAAAAGATAAACGGCGCCCCACCCTATAATGATCATATAATAGGTCAGGATAACGAAGCCTGCCATGACCCCGAGCCATCCAATCCATTCGGAACCCTTCGCCTTTAACCTCTTTAATGCAAGAGGGGCGGAGCCTTTGGTCGAATGACCGAGAACTAATTCCAGCATCATTACTGTGATACCGACCAGTATCAATGCGGTGAAATAAGGGATCAAGAATGCCCCTCCACCGTTACTATACGTCATATATGGGAATCTCCATATATTGCCCAGGCCTATCGCCGAACCTACTGCGGCCAGGATAAAGCCCAGTTTTGTACCCCACATTTCTCGTGCGATAACAATCACCTCAAATTTCAACCATACAGGGTAATAGCTTACTTGCCATGCCATAGCATGACAGTGATTTACTGCCTTATCCCTGTACTGTAAATAATTTACCTAAAACTATGAAATAACATATAAAATTTTTGCTTGGAAGGTATTATTTTATAATATGTTTAGATATTTTTTTGATTTTTATTCACTTTTATATCCCGATAAATGAAAAATATGTTATTTACTATTATTTGACATAATTATGGCAGAAATCGAGAGATACGATTTTTGTAGGCAAATATTGTCCAGGTTATAATTTATATAGTTAGCGTTAAGCGAATGAAATTATAAAGACACAAAAATAATAACCAGGAATTATAAAACTGGTATGTTTTTATCCATTCAAAAAGGATATCACATAATTGAAAGATCAAACATATGGAATACACATCATCCAGAATAGAAATGCTAATAAGAAACCTGGAAGATTCATTTAAAAAAATTTTAATGGGGCCACCCGAATTTGAATCGGGGTCTCAAGACCCCCAGTCTTGAAGGATGGACCAGTCTACCCTATGGCCCCATGTTGTAATAATAGAACGTAGTCTAAAATAACTTCAACATATATATCATTTTTGATTCCTGATAATATAGATAACCTTAAGATATAAACGTTAAAGCCCGGATCCATCAATGATAAACCCAGTATAGACCATGACGGTGATAATATTATTTTAACTTAAAGCCTCTGCCCTATAAATTATAAAATTATTTATCCATTGACATTATCATCTATATAAATTAAAAAGCTAAACGATAATAATAAATAAGTACAAAAACTATAATGTTATTCTTAAAGGATGAAATCGATTTAGAGTTAGCTTCTGGCGTGAGAAATGCCAGCTTTACCATATATCACTCATTAAACGCCTCACCTCCGCACTCTTAAATTAAAGTTCGTGATCATAAATGACCGATATTGACCTCGATGATAAGGACAGAAAGATAATCGCACTGTTCAAGAATGACCCGGATATCTCCCAGATAGATATAGCGGAAAAAGTCGGACTTTCCCAGCCATCAGTGGGGGCGAGAGTCAGCAAGCTAAAACAATCCGGCATACTGTCCACGGTCATCGGCATGAATTTTAAGAAGGTCGGGCTAAGCCTGGCAAAGGTCGATATAACGACCAAGAATTCGATCGATATTATAAACATGTTCAAGGAATGCCCATATTTCCTTAACGGATTCATCGTATCGGGACAATCGAACCTGTGCCTGTTTCTGATAGCTGAAAACATATCCACTATAGAGGCCATTGTCGACAGGCATATCAGAAGCGACCCTTCTGTCATGAACGTGGAACTGGGCATTGTGATAGCGCCTGTTACGGACATGGTAATGCCGGTCAAGATGCATTATGAAAAATCGGATTCATCGCCATGCGGCATAGACTGCGCCTCATGCCAGTACTTTGCCTGCGATAGATGCCTGGGATGTCCGATAACGGATAACTATAAGGGCAAGTTCTGGTAGCCATATAGTTCGTTAGTTTAAAAAACGAAAAACATTTTTTAGACACTAGTCGACTTTGTGTTAAAAAGGTTTTTAATATTGAACTTATTTCAAGGTCGTTATATAGGAGTACGCGGCCATTGCTGCTTTAGCCCCTTCGCCTGCGGCTACCACTATCTGTTTTTGAGGTACGTCAGTAACGTCGCCACATGCGAATATGCCCTTTATGCTCGTGTTGCAAAATTCGTCGATAACGATCTCTCCGCGCTCATTAAACTCAACAAGCCCCTTTATGAACCCGGTATTTGGAAGAAGCCCTATCTCTACGAACACTCCGCTCACATCGATAGTCTCTACATTGCCGGTATCTCTTGACCTGATGTTGATCTTCTCCACAAGATCGCTTCCCAGTATCCTTTCCACGGTATATCCTTTAAAAACGGTCACATTGTCGCTGGCCATTATTTTATCGACGATCATTTTGTCGGCCTTAATCGTGCTCCTGACGACCATATACACTTTACTGGCTATGTTACTCAGGTCCAGGACTGCTTCGCCTGCAGAGTTCCCGCCCCCTACGACCGCTACATCGGCTCCGGCAAATAACGGGGCGTCGCAGGTGGTGCAATAGCTTACGCCTTTATTCTTGAACTCCTCCTCGCCGGGAACGCCCATCTCTCTCCAGTGAGACCCGGAGGCGATAATGACGGCAAGGGACTCGAATATGCCCCCGTCTTCGGTCTTTACGGCGAACTTACCATCGGACGGCACTATATTTGACACTCTTTTCAGGTCCGCAGAAATGCCCAGGCTTTCCATCTGCTCCCTCATTTTAGAGGTAAGCTCAGGGCCGGTCAGTGATTTATACCCGGGATAGTTCTCAACGCTATCGGTCTTGGACATCTGTCCGCCGACAGAGTCGCTGATCACCTTTACGTTCAAGCCTTTTCTTTTTGCATAAATAGCGGCGGTCATACCCGAAGGTCCCGCGCCTACGATTATAAGGTCAAGCATTTCCATATTATACCATATAGACTATTGCCCCGGGAAGATAAAAAATTTTTCAGACTTCTATGGACACGCTCGATAGAAGCTTGTTAAGCTTGGGCACGTTGAACCCGATCATCACCTGATCCCCGATGACCACAAGCGGAGTTATCCGGATGCCATATTTTTTTGCCATCTCATCCAGAGCTTCCTTATTTTTAACGACATCAATGTCCTCATAAGGAATGTTATTCCTGTCAAGATAGTCCTTCAAGCTGTTACATTCAGGGCAAGTCGGCTGCGTATATACCTTGACTTTATGCTGAGAGATCTTACCGGATTTCTTCATAAACATCCTCGATTATTATTGTTGCTTATTTATTATAAATATGATTATAAAGAACCTTTCCGCGAAGATAACGGTCACGGTACAATCATATAATGTATCAGGCCGCTACCTCTGCCCCGGGCTCTTTTCCAGTCGGGTAAAGGTCCCTTGCCGCATTCTCAAGCCCGAGCGACAGGAGCTTGACACGGGTCGGCCAGCCTGTATTCTTATTCCATCCTCTTGCCTCGTAATATTCATCGAGCATTCCTTCGAGATGGACGACGCTCCCTTTTGTCGGCCCGTAAGGCACTGGCGTGGACGTAAGTCTTTTAGGAAGACGGTCATCTTTTCTTCCGATACCTTCGCGGACGTTGAACGCACGCTGAAGGTTCCATATACGATCCCCTGTCTCGAGCAATTTTTTCCCGTCGATATCAAATCCGGTGACAGCTGACAGATATTTTGCATACTGACCTGGCTCGATAGTATAACAGATTATTGTGAACATGCAGCAGACGAGCGAATTCACAGCAACGGAATAGTTCTGGGCCGGTATAAGCCACTCCACCTTATTTGCCTCCGATAGCTGGTCAAACTCTTCCGGCATTCCCAGTTCCTTTGACCTGAAGCCCAGGCATTCTGACGCGGCTGCAAAAGGCCGAAGATTATCCCCTCCGCGATTATCGACTGCATATCCCAGTGCCATTGCTTTACTTCCGCGTACTTCGATCCCGGGCAGGTCTAGCTTTTTTACACTTAAGGCATATTTCTCGGAGCCGCGCCCTATCTTTTTTGCAGCCTCCTCGACACCGTCGGCAAGATAGGCCCCAAGCTCCATCCTTGTGGCTATCTTGGGGATCATAGCTACCATGGCCTCATGGTCTCCCCAGTTCAATCCTATGCCGTGAGTATCCTCTTTATTGATAATGCCGCGCTCATAAAGTTCCATAGCCCACGCGATAACAGCGCCGGTGGAGACAGTGTCCAGCCCGAACATATCGCACCACATGTTCGCTCTTGATATCGCTTCCAGGTTGTCGTTTCCGCATTGTGAGCCGAACGCGACGGTAGTATCATAGTCAGGGCCCTTTCCTTTCGTCCCATGATAAGGTCCGTACGGGATGTCTATGACTCGAGTGCAATGTATCGGACAGCAGAAACACCCTCGTGTACCTTTTAGAATTGTTTCGGCCATCTTTTGCCCGGTCATGTTCTCCGCGCCCTTAAAAAACCCGGAACTATGGTTCTTTGTCGGTAATACCCCTTTTTCATTCATTAAGCCGATAATGCCGTCGACACCATATTTTGGGAAGACGTCGCCGGTGATGACATGATCACGGCAGGCATCGAGAAGCTCGTTCATCGATGCGAAACTCTTTGCAGGATCTGCTGCAAAAAGATCCTTTGATCCTTTTACCGCTATAGCCTTAAGATTCTTCGAGCCCATCACCGCCCCGGTGCCGCCTCTGCTTGCAGAGCGCTGGTAGTCGTTCATGATGCTCGCGATCTTCACAAGGTTCTCTCCTGCCGGGCCGATGCTTGTGACACATATCTTTTTATCGTTCAACTGCTCTTTTATCAGCCTATCAGTGTCAAAAGTAGTCTTTCCCCATAGCTCATCGGCCTCGTAGAATCCGGGCTTGCCGTCGTTGATGAAAAGATAGACGGGACGGGGACTTTTTCCTTTTACTATTATCCCGTCATAGCCGGCGAGCTTTAATTCTGTACCCCAGTACCCTCCGGCATGGGCCGTCGTCTCGCAATGGGTGAGAGGCGATTTTGTAACGACGCAATGCCTTCCCGATGTCGGGGCCAGAGTGCCTGTAAGAGGACCGGTCATGAAGATCAATAAGTTGTCCGGCCCCAGAGGATCCGTGTAAGCAGGGACTTCATCATAAAGATATTTTATTCCGAGCCCTTCACCGCCGATGAAATCTTTCAATACGCTCTCTTCCGGCGCCTCGTCGGAACAGGTTAACGTTGAAAGTTCTACCCTCAATATTTTTCCGGCATAGCCTCCGGGCATATTAATCACCCCAGAACCCAGCCGATCGCGTTCGTCGGGCAATATTTAACGCACATTGGCTGGCCCTGGCAAAAATCGCACTTTCTTGGCATCTTACGGTCCGGGTAGTATTGAAGCACCTCTGTCGGACAGGCCTCTATACATTTACCGCACCCAGTGCATTTATCCTCGTCCAGTATGAAGATACCGCGCTCTCCTGTCGTAACTATGGTATAATCCTCATAGATGGCTTCCATAGGGCATGCATCCGCACATCTTCCGCATTGTATGCATATGCGTATGTTGTGCTCGTCCGGATAGTCAAGGTCGACTATGACCCTGCCTCTTCGAGGATTGAAAACGATATCATGGACCCATGCACATATTGCCTCGCACCTGTGGCATGATATGCAAACGTCATCATTTTTAGTCAGCCTGCTCATTAATATCCATCTCCACTGCCGCTTGACCGTTTCGAAAAAATCGATGTATTATTTTTTTAAAAAGTCAGGGATAAAACATTATTCTACGATTAATGCGAAAACTAAAGTGCCCGCTCAAAATATTGAAATTTCAACCAAATAATTTCAAAAATGTAAGCTAATCTATATATAATCAATATGTTGTGGGTAATAATAGATAAATAAGCAAAAGCTGGCGCGAGAAGCCCGGTATCTCATAAATATTCGGAATTTTCGCAAAATATTGAAAAAGAAGAATTTCCTGACCACGGAGTAACCATCAATGATAGAGATTAGCTTAATCGACTGCATTTATACCGCATCGTTCCTGACCTGTGCAATCGGCTTATCGATGTCGCATTTCGCGCCGTCCGAGTATAATTGCGATAAAGTAAGGAACGCTATCGAGGGAAGCATGAATTCTCACGACGAGCCGTCCCAGACTTGCGTCGAGCGGTTTTGTACCGGCGTCGTCAGGGCAATGCAAAAAATAACCTTAAGGTAATACGGCTCATATGCCGTATAACGATTTTAGATTGTATATCACCCTGTTAACAGTCTTTAGCGACTTTCCGGCCTCATAAGCCCGAATGTCGTCGCTTCCGTTTTTAAGGATATTATCATAATATTTCAGGATATCGTCAAGGTCCCTTCCGATATCGCCAAGGTACAGCTCCATTTTCCCCTCGCTGTCATGCACGCCGCTGATAAGCTTTTTCAGCAGCTTTAAACGGTCGTACAGCGTCACCCCGGATATGGAATTATATTCATTCAAATCGCTTTCCGGGAACGTTCGCTTAAAGAGAACGTCCAGGAAAGACTCCATCCCGAGGATAGAATCAAGGACGCATAGATCATAATGTTCCTCGTCAAGCAGGCGTTTAGCGTTCAGAAGTAAAGATTTGTATAAGACGTCTTCACCCGAGGACAATAACATATTGACGAGCATGGCATCCTCTGTCGTCAATGTCAGGGGGACCACAGGCTTTGTCGACACGACATGATACGCTTCGACCGGATCGCCGAAAGCGTTAATGACCTCAAGCGATCTTACCGCGAAATACTTTTTACTGATGGATAAGCTCAGATCTTCCCGTACTATGGCTATGGCCTTCATGAACTTCTTAACATGGTCAAAGGCCTCTTCCTCGACGCCTGCAGGACATACTTCCAGGATACGGTCGCCCTCCGACGAAGCAGCTTCGATGGATCTTCTCACTGTATCGTAGCCTGCCTCGAATTCCATCTCGCCCATGGATACGGGCTCTACGAGGCTGTCGTCGATATTTTGCTCTATAGGCTTTATGCTTATTATCCGGACATGTTTCCCGTGCTCCTTGAACATGAACGGCTCATTGATGTCAATGGCAAAGCCGTGAAGCAGGAACCTTACTCTCACCATACATGGAAGTCCTGATCTGATAAGATGCTCAAGCGCGCCGGCAGCCGAAGTCCGCGCCAGCTCCTCTTCCTGTTTTATTTGTAGCTCTTTTACGCGTGCCTCAACTATGCGGTCGTAGACGGGCTGCTCTTTTACGACGATGTCCATAAATTCACCGCCGAGCTCCTCGCCGAGGGACCTGAACTCGATAAAATATTTTTCGTAATCGTCTACGTCCATCACGCTGCCTACGCCCAGCAGATTATAGATGGTGTTAAAAAGCGACTCCTTTGAGCCGTTGGGGTGCTCCTTCTTTATCAGATACGAACTCTCAAAATTTTCCTTTGCATCGGCAGCCTTCCCGTCCTTGATGAACGTGATGCCGATATTGTTCAAAGTCTCTGACATCTCTTTGTATGATCCAAGCCTCTCATAGATCTTGAGTGCGACACTGAACTCTTTTCTTGCGGCAGGGTACTTTTTCATCGATAGCAGATAATTACCGTTTTGGAAGCGCCTGCCGGCTATTTTTTGGGATTTGCTGGCGTCCATTCGTATCATTTTAGTTATAGGGCTTGGTATATATAAGCCTTTTAGAGCATGACTTTTTCATAAAGGGATTAGTAAATATTTTTGACTTTTTTACGTTTATGTGGATGATGTTTTTTGTGTTGTTCCTTTCGGATGGCAGTAGATACTAATGTCACAGAAACACAAAAACACTAAAATATTTTCTCAAATAACGAAGAAAAACCCTTTTATAAGACCTTTACTTAAGCGTTTCGCCAATTATATTTCACATCTGAAGTTTTACACACATATAAATAGTATAAATTGAATTAATTATTAGTTGGTTAATTTGCAATAAATTGACCGGCAACTAAAGGGGGGTTAAGTATAGTGATTTCTACAAAGTGTCCTATGACAAAGGACCTATCCAAGGATTGTATCAAGGAAAGATGCGCATGGTTTGACAGCGACGCCAGCGAATGCTGTGTTAAAAGCTTTGTCATGGGAAGAGCCCTTCTTGCGCAAAAACATTACGGATTTATCAATATCAAAGGGTCCCAGCTCATTGAAACAACCCAGTGATATGCACAAAAACTATTTTTAATATTTACTATATAATATAAATGTAAATTTTTTAAACTTTTTGACAGATCCGTTTAAAAAATTATAAGATTCAATACGCTGTATAAACTGTCACAGCTTAAAGTGATCCCGATGTTATTTAAAGAGTTAGTTGAAGTTTTCGAGAGGCTTAAAAAAACATCCAGCAGGCTTGAAAAAACGGCAATACTGGCCGATTTCATAAAGGACGTGCCCGCGGATGACCTGCCAATTATAGTAAATTTTTGTACAGGTAAGATATTTCCCACGTGGGACGAAAGAAAGATCGGGATAGCCAGCCAGTCGATGGTAAAGATCATTTCATCCGTATCCTATAACAGCGAACCAAAGGTCATCGAGAGCTATAAACATACAGGACATCTTGGTATAACAGCGGAAGAGATGTTCCAGAAAAAAGCGCAGCAGACATTTTTTGCACCCGAGGACATCACGGTCAGGGAGCTTTATGATACTTTTGTCTCGCTCTCCGAAATGTCCGGGACCGGCTCGGCCACTAAGAAACAGAAAACACTAATGGGCATACTTCGCAGGGCTGACCCGAAGGAGGCACACTATATTGTCAGCCTTACTATCGAATATGTTTTGTCCGGCGCTAAAGAAGGCGTGATGGAAGAAGCCATAGCTAAAGCTTTTAACGTCGACGCAAGCCTTGTGAGAAGGGCGAGCATGCTGACTAGCGACCTTGGCGAGAGCGCAAGGATAGCGAAAACCGAAGGAAAGGAAGGCCTTGAGAGTATCAGCATCAAACCCATGAGGCCGGTAAGGCCGATGCTTGCCCAGAACGTTGCGAGCATCGAGGAAGCCATGGAAGCCATGGGCGGGATCGCGGACTTCGAGACCAAGTATGACGGCGCACGCCTTCAGATACATAAACAGGGAGATAAGGTAAAGCTTTATTCCAGAAGGCTGGAAGACCTGACGGAGGCCCTTCCGGAAATAGTGACCTACGTGAACAGGAGCGTGAAAGCTGATTCGGCGATACTTGACAGCGAGTGTATTGCCATCGACGCTTCCAGCGGACGCCCCATACCATTCCAGAATATTCTTACAAGGCTGAGGCGTATCTATAAGGTCGAGGAGACGCAGAAAAAATACCCGCTCTACCTGAGGCCTTTTGACGTGCTTTACGTTAACGGTAAAAGCATGATCGATGAGCCGTTTAAAAAACGCAGAATAGCGCTTGAAAATATTATCGAGCCGCTAAATAGCGAATGCAGCGTAGCCCTTGCGATGATCACGAGCGACCCGGAAAAGGCCAGGATATTATTTAACGAGGCTGTCCAGGGCGGTAACGAAGGACTGATGGCGAAAGACCTTGAAGCTACTTATACTCCCGGAATGAGGGGTAAAAAGATGGTCAAGATCAAGTCTGCACTGGATACTCTTGACCTCGCGATAGTCTCGGCAGAATGGGGCCATGGCCGTAAAGCCGGATGGCTTACGTCTTTCGAGGTCGCGGCCTTTGACGAGGAGAGCGAGCAGTATGTTGTGTTCGGGAAGGTCGCCAGCGGTTTCTCGGACGAGCAGCTTGAGGATATCACTGAAAGACTGAAGCCCCTTAAGATCGGTGAGCATGAAAGGATCATCGATGTCAGTCCGGAGATCATCGTTGAAGTGAAGTTCGAGGAGATCCAGAAGAGCCCGGTGTATTCAAGCGGGTATGCTCTGAGGTTCCCGAGGCTTGTTAGGATAAGGGATGACCTGAACCCGGAGGAAGTCAACAGCTTCTCAAGGGTCATGAATATTTATAATATCCAGCAAAGATACGA
Source organism: Methanooceanicella nereidis (assembly GCF_021023085.1). Classification (NCBI taxonomy): domain Archaea; kingdom Methanobacteriati; phylum Methanobacteriota; class Methanomicrobia; order Methanocellales; family Methanocellaceae; genus Methanooceanicella; species Methanooceanicella nereidis. The sequence goes on from NZ_PGCK01000006.1 coordinate 77,530, forward strand.
GCGTAGAGACAAAGGGACGCCGTAGAAAAGCAAATGATTTGAAGTTATTTTGTAAAAATTTTTATTCTTCGATTATAACTTTTTTTGTTGTCGTAATAACCTTTTCTTGCATAGTTATTATTTAAAAGATTTTAAAATACAAAATGCAACAACCACAAAGGACACAAAGGTCCACTAGCTCTCACCACAAAGTACACGAAGGTTACTAAGGCACACGGTATCTCACCACAAAGTACACAAGGGCAACAAAGGTCCACTAGCTCTCACCACAAAGTACACGAAGGTTACTAAGACACACGGTATCTCACCACAAAGGACACAAAGGCAACCAGGGAACACAAAAATTTTTTAAAATAGTTAATTCAAATATGATGTCGCAATTTTTCCCTTTTTTAATATTATAATTATAACTTGGAGGTATGATCTTAAAGTTATATTAACTCCAATAAGTCTTTCTAAAAATTTTTGTGTTCCTTGGTTACCCTTGTGTCCTTTGTGGTTAAGCTAGTGTACCTTGATTACCCTTGTGTCCTTTGTGGTTAAGCTAGTGTACCTTGATTACCCTTGTGTCCTTTGTGGTTAAGCTAGTGTACCTTGATTACCCTTGTGTCCTTTGTGGTTAAGCTAGTGTACCTTGATTACCCTTGTGTCCTTTGTGGTTAAGCTAGTGTACCTTGATTACCCTTGTGTCCTTTGTGGTTAAGCTAGTGTACCTTGATTACCCTTGTGTCCTTTGTGGTGAAAAAATAGTATCTATCATTATTGAAAATCAGCAAGTATACAATAATGCCTTGCAAAAAAAATAGAACAGCCACCCTTAATTTTTAAGGGCGGATACTTCCATTTCGAACACTGCTACCGGCATCTCAATACCCCAGTTCTTCAAGACCTCCGGGCGTACTTCCCCGATAATGCCTGCCCTTTTATCACCGATAACGATCTCCGCGCATCTGCCATCAATGAACGTCGGATCGCTAGCAGGCGGCGTGCTGAGCTTATCGGCAAGCCCGAAGTTGAAGCATAAAGCCTGAAGCTTTGCCTTTACCTCGTTAAACCCTGCTTTCGAGTAACATAACGCGCATGCGACATGATCCTCTTCAAACACACCAGTATCAGTAGTGTCATCGATATGAGCGACGGCTCCGACCTCGAAGATGTTCTGCGGGTATTCGCGGTGCAGGTTATTCGACAGGACTATCATGAGCGACGGCGTAAGCCATGTCCTCACGACGTTGTACTGTTCGGCATAGGGATTCGAGATCTCGACGATATTATTGGTATTCGTCTGGCCCATCTTTGTGGTGATCTCGTCTTTTCCTATGAGGATGAAATTGAGAGTGTCCTGGCATCCTAGCCCGATCATTACCTCTCTTACCGCGTCGCCTAGCTTATTCCTCTCAGTGAGCTTTCCTATGGACGGCGTGTTGGGGTATGACGGTGTAATATTGTTGTAACCGTAAACCCTGCCGACATCGTCCACAATATCGCGCTTGTGCAATATATCGGCCCTGTATGGCGGTATCTGGACGACCAGGTAGTCATCCTTGACCTCCTTTATGCCGAAGCCCATCCGCAACAGAAGTTCGCTTATCTTGTTGGACATCAGGCCGAGACCGAGGATGCGGTTTATGTATTCTACATCCATGCGCATCTCGCGTACGCCGAAATCCGGCCTCGGGAGGTCCTTATCCGGGTACTTGACAGTAACGCTGTAGATCTTAGCTCCTCTCAGGGATAATGAATAAAGCGCTATGTTGAGCATGTAGTCGATAGTCCTCATGTCTTCGCCGGTAAGCTCTATCAGGAGCTCTGTCGTGTCAATGGAGACCTCGGTCCGCTTCGAGTTAATGATGGGCGGGAACGAGAAGACTCCGTCATCGTCGTATATGAGCGGCACCATCTCTTTGCCCTCAAGGACATATCCGTAATCCTTACCTTTGTCATGCCTTTGCATGACCTCTGCGGGTGTCATTAATTCGTTGCTTTGAAGGGGCACGAATTTTACCGAATCCTTCGGGACTCCGCGGTAATGGATGGTCTTACCCTTGATCTTTGACAGGTCGTGTACACCGATAGCGCCTTTCTTTCTTCTCCTGCCGAAAGTGCCGTGAAGCTTCTCCTGCAGGTGCATTATCGACTTGATCGACTCGTCGGTGAAATGAACGCCTCTGACTATGGCGCCGGTTATGTACGGCCTTATATCTTCGACTTCCCTGTTGACAACTAGCGTATAGTCGGAACTGTGTATCTCGGGCATTATCATGCCGGTCTGTAAGCCGTAGAACGCGCGGAGCATCATGGCGATGCCTTCCTCGCTTAAAAGGTCGGCGCGGTCGCTGGTGACCTCGAATGTCACTTCGTCGCCTTCGATGGCCTCTGTCTCAAGCCCGAGCTCAAAAAGGTCCTCGCGGACTTTGTCCAGAGTTAGGTCATCCTTGCCTACAAGCTTAACAAGGTCCGGGAAATTAAATGTCACTGTCGCCATATCACAGGCACGCTCCTGAGGAAGTTAATATCGCAAAGAGGACCGTGCAGGTCCCTTATATCTTCATAGCCGTACAATATCATCATAAGCCGTTCAAGCGCAAGTCCCCACGCGACCACGTCGCAGTCTATTCCGTAGGGGGCGAGCATCTCTTCACGGAACATTCCGGAGTTACCTACCTCTATCCACCTGTTAGTGCGGGGATGCCTGCCGTATATCTCAAGGCTCGGCTCGGTGTACGGGTTGTAGGTCGGCTTGAACTTGAGCACCGTTATGCCCATGCGGGCGTAGAATTCCTTGAAAGTGCCCATCAGCTCTTTAATGTTAAGATTGTGGTCCATTATCCAGCCTTCTATCTGGAAGAACTCTAGCAGGTGAGTGGCGTCAATAGTGTCGTTCCTGAACACTTTTTCGACGGAGAAGAACTTCTGCGGAGGCGTTTTGTATTTCGCAAGGTATCTGGCTGTCACGGATGTCGTGTGCCCTCTCAGCACAAGTTTCTTAGCGATCATCTCGTCCCACTGGTAGTTCCAGCCTAGAGATCCTGTGTCGCCTCCGTCCAGGTGTATCTGCGCAACTTTCTTTATCAGGTCTTCAGGCAGATAATTGATGTACTGGGGGAACTTCAGGTTGAACTGGTCCCAGTGTGTCCTCGCAGGGTGGTCCTGCGGCATGAACAGGAGATCGTTCACGTAGAACTCGGCGTCGACCATGGGCCCTTCCATTTCCTTGAAGCCCATCTCTATGAGTGTGCGCTTGACCTTGTCCATCCCCATCCTGAGGATATGTTTCCTGCCGCCGTACTCCATCTGTACGGGCTTGTCCACGTCGAACTTCCTGAAGGATTTACCCGCGTATGCGCCGGTCATTATCATCTCCGGCGTAAGCTGGCCTATCTCCTCTGTGATCTCGATGCCGGCCTCTTTGAGCTTCAAGCCTTCTGACGTGATGACGATGATCCGTTCCTTTTTCTCTTTCTCCTCGATAAGGTTACGCTTCAGGAGGTCCTTGAGCTCTTTCTTGTATTCGGACAGGTCGCCGTCAAACTTCTCATGGCTTAAGCATTCAAGCAGCTTCTCGTCCTTTGACTGCGGTGCGTCCAGCGGTATGAGTATGGTGTCGCCGTCCTTCTTTTCGAACTTAGCCCAGGACTTTTGCCTGAGCCAGCCTATGGCGATGTTGACTAACTGCGGCGGGAACTCTTTTTTAACATCGTTAAGCGACATGCCCTCTGCCGGCAGCTTATCATGGATGACGCGCTCGGGCAATCCTTCCACTGCATATTTCTTTCCTTCCCAGGTAAGCTCAAACCATGACTTTACTTCTTCCTTCAAGTCCGCCAGGCCTTTTTCTGCAAGAATTGAAGCCGCATGGACGACGGTCTCAACCTTCAGGCCCGTCATATCGGCCAGTTCGACGGCGTTGATCTCTTTCTCGCCGATGGCCTTCAGGACGATTTTCTCGTTATAAGACAGATCCATAACCCTGATCCCTTCTATGATTAGCGATTCTCATCCAGCTCTTTGATGTTCTTGATGTGGATGCTCTCTCCCTCTTTAACACTATAATATTGCTTCATCGTCTTTTTTAGCTTTGCTACCTCTTTCTTATCCTGCGGCCTCTTTAGCTTATCATAGGCCGCGCTGTAGTCGCTTACGACGAAGTCGTGGATCTTATCTCTCGCCTGCTCGCGCTTTTCCTGGTGCTTCTCCAGGAACTTTACAACGCGGTCAGCGAGGTCCTGCTTGCATTCGCCGCACATGATCTCTCCGCGCATGCATTTTTGCTCGCGCTCGCTCAGTTTTTGCGGGTCATGCTCGAACAGGTAATAGTAATACTGGAATATTGCGCAGACGCCCGGCTCTCCGCCTTTCTCCTTTTGTTCCTGTATGGAGACGCGGCCTCCGGTGAACGCGCTCATGATCTTCTTTCTAATGACCTTTGGCTCGTCGACAGTATATATCGTCGTCTCGGGCTTTGACGCTGACATCTTGTCCGACCCTGCGAGGCTCGGCAGGAACGTGCAGTGTATCGAAGCGGGCTTGTAGTACCCTATCTTCGGCGCTACGTCCCTGGTAATGCGGAAATGCGGGTCCTGGTCAATTGCATGCGGTATCAGTACCGGTATGTTCTTGCCCGCCTCTATCGACGGCAGGAATGCCGGAGCGGACTGCATTGAAGTGAAATAGATAAGACCTATGTTGGTGCTGTTGTCAAAGCCGAAAACTGCTTTTGTCGTCGAGAAGGTCACTCTCTTGGCCACCTCTATGGCTATAGGATAGAGAGTCTTGATGTACTCTACGTCCGAGAATATCTTAGTCTTCTTCGGGTCAAACCCTAACGCGATGATGTCAAGCGTGTTCTCATAAGTGAAAGACTTCGCTTCCTTGAGCGACAAATCCTGCTTGAACATGAACTTCTCGTCGTCGGTCATCTGGAAATATAGCGGCGCGTCAAAGGCGTCCTGCAGGTATTTCGTGAACATCCAGGGCATCAGGTGGCCTAAATGCGTATGTCCCGAAGGGCCTCTGCCCGTATAAAGCACAAACTTTTCCCCGGCCTCATACCTGTCAAGCAGCCATTTCAGGTCGCGGTGCGAGAAGAATATCTTCCTCTGCATCATCATGGGTATGCTGCCCGTCAGTCGCTCCCATCTCGCAAGAAGCTCGTCGTCTATCGGCTCGGTGCCGAAATCCTCTATCAGCTTCTTATAGTCAACTTTTCCTGTGACGTCCCACGGCGTGACCTTGAATTCTTCGTTCATCGCTATCTTCCTATAATTTTATACGTCCGAGACTGAAATACTGTATCTCGCCGTTCTTTTCGAACGCGAATACCATCTCTTTCCTTACGCTGTTAGCCAGTCTTATAGACCTCGACATGTCCTGGAGCTGGAAAACATGGCCCGCCCCGACCGAATCGACGAGGAATTTTGAGTGGGGTATCTTTTCCGCCGACTCAACCTTTTCATAGACTCTAAAGTTGCTTCCGAACTTGAAGCCTGTCTTGACCACAAGACCTCTGTTTCTTAGGTCAGTATATACCTTAAGCTTACCCTCGAACAACTCTTCTATCCTGGATGCCTTCTCTATGAAATCCCCTATCTCAAGGGGCTTTCCTGTGGCAGAGTCCAGGACTTCGAGCCTGCCGGTCGATAAAAGGTATGCCGACTCGACAAGCGATAGCTGAAGCCTTTTATCGTCCAGCATGTTTCCGTGGAAGCCGTTATTGTGAAGGAACTTTGAAAGCTCCGTGTCCCATATGACGACACGGTCCTCGAGAAACGTTGCCGCTCCCGGGACTGACGGCACTTTTAGCTCTCCCATGCCGCCTTTCAGGTTGTTGAACTTGACGCCGTAGTACGTTATGTCGCTTTCCTCGTCCACTATGGCGAGGATCATTTCCTTGCGGACATTCACTGCAGCCTGTAAATTAGATACGAGCTGCTGCATCGGCATCGGCTTTCTTTCTGTTACCACGTGCATGAAATATTTTGACGGGCTCACGTTTGGCTTTCCGCCTCTCGGGTATATGCGGAAGTCCGTGACGCTCGGCTGTACGTAATAGCCTCTTTCGCGGAGATCCCTGTATACGATATATTTCAGCTCAAAATATTCCTGTGCCTGCGAGGCGATGATAAAGAAGTCTCTAAAGCTCAGCTTTTTGCCTTCATGCTCGACGGAGATCTTATCCCTGTCCAGAAGATAGGCTGCCTCGACTAAAGCTAATTCTAACTCGTTCTCCTTTAGTCTTCCATAGTAGAGGGTGTTATATAACTCGTCTATGGATTCTTTGCCGAGGGCTACCCTGTCGCCTTTTAATGTCCCTATCATGCCATCATCTTTTGGTTACACTTATAGGTAATAATATAAAAAATGTTTGTCAGTCCTTTATTTCGTCGAACACAAGGTCTTCCCACTTTCTTAGTCCCTTAAGTATCTCAAACTCTACGGGAGTGAGCACGGGAACGGGAAAACGGCCCGCGTCGTCGATGGCTACTCTTGGGCAGACAGTCGATACATATGCATCCACTTTGAACGATAAAAGCCGGTCCGCGGATATCTCTCGTATCGATATAAGGACTGCGTCCTCTGCGAGCCCTTTAAGCTGCTGTGCCAGCTCAAGCCTTTTTTGCCCGGATTTCATGCCTATTATGATGCCCCATTTCTTTGCGTCCATGGCCTTTGCTATTACCGCGTATCTCTGGCGCATTATCTTCTCTACGTCTACGATACGGGCCTCGCCTGTGAACGGGTCTGCCGCCACGACCGGGACCTTTGCAGATAGCCTGATCCCCATGGGGTGGAAGTTGCCGGTGCCGATGAATAGTATGGTGTCTACGTCCTTTGGGGCGGACGTGAAGTTGCATCCCAGGACCTGGCCGGGATAGGCGATGCGTGTGTCGCCTTTTTGTATCACTGGCTCCTTGCCTGCCTTTTTTAGCAGCTCTATGATCCTGTCCATCATGTGGATGTGCTGGACTGTGGTCACTACGCCGACTTTATGGCCCAGTAATGGTAATGCCGCTTCTACTGCGTTGTTCACGTCTACTTCGTGGTAGTATTCTATGTATACGACGCGGTCGTCGTCCAGCAGCCGGGAGTGGCCGAAGTGGAACATTACGTCTACCATTTCGAGCAGGTCTTCGTCTATATCGCAGGCTCCGTAGCAGGGGTCTCCGGAAATGATGACGGTTATGCCGGTCCTTTTTTCTATTTCTTTTGCGATCTCGGGGCCTTTTCTTTTCAGGCCTTCGGGGAATTGAAGTCCTGCCGAGGTTGCTTGGCGGTCTTTTATGACTGATATGATCTCTTCTATATCGAACATTGTTTCAACACTTTTATTTTGTATTTGATTTATTTAATAAATGATGCTATTAAAGGCGAGCCTTTGTCGTGTTTACTAATGTTTTTGTATGGTATATAGGTTCACCGCTTTTTGTCTAGCTTTAAGAGTAGTTTGCGCGGTGTTCAACAGTAACCTTTATAATGGAGTTTTGACATTATATCGGGTGCGTCTGAAATATGGCGCTTCGTTGTTTGTTGACATATGCCTCTGTGGCTCAGCCTGGCAGAGCGGCTGACTTGTAATCAGCAGGCCGCGAGTTCAAATCTCGCCGGGGGCTCTCTTTATTTAATTATCCAATTTTGCGACTCCGAAGGAGTCGCTACCGTAAAAAGTTTTTGAAAGGCTAGCGGAAAACTTTTTGATAAAAAGTTTTCCTGTGAAATAAAATAGGTCCCTATTTGTCTTATGTGCTTATTTCCAGGTACTGACAAACAAAACCATCTATATTTGGCCTCTTATGCTAACTATAGGATTTTATAAAGTTCTACGAGCAGCTATCATATAAACAGTTATGTTTTAAGCAAGCTCAGCCGGTATGAATTTGTTATAGCAATTGTTAAAAGAGCGACTGAAATATTAATATTTAGAGTTTGAAATCATGCCGGAAATTAAGAAAGCTAGACCATTCCATGAATATATGGATGAATATAAAAAACAGATGGAGAAAGGAGATATCAAAGAGGCATATAGAGGATTGATGGAATATATTCTGGGATTGAGGACATATTTTGAAAATAAATATCCTGATCATATCGTATCGGGGAGTATTTATCAGGGATATATGGATATGACGTATTTTTCCTTCTTCCCGGAATCATTAAAAAATCGAAAATTGAAAGTTGCGATAGTTTTTATTCATGACACATGTAGATTTGAAGTCTGGTTAGCAGGATATAATAAACAGGTTCAAACGAAATACTGGAAACTGTTTAAAGAAAGTGATTGGAATAAATACAGCATTCCATCGACGACAAAAGGCGTTGATTCTATTATAGAGTATGTTTTAGTTGAAAACCCGGATTTTAGTGATCTGGATACGTTAACAAAGCAAATAGAAAGAGGGACATTGAAATTTATTAAGGATGTTGAGGACTTCCTATCTAAACTTAAAAACTAACTCTGATAATGCTATTTCTTTTTAACAAACAAAAAATTGTAATCAGCAAATCCTGAGTTAAAATCTCTCCGTAGCTCTTTCTTTTATAAACCATATAGTCGATTAATCGATTTACTTCATTTTTCGGGATGATACATAAAACTAAATTTATAAATATCTAACCCCAGATGATTAATATATAATTTACTACATATCTAGAGGTTAATATTATTTATTCGCTATAATTTCCCTATACCCTATTTATTTTATTATATAGATTAATCGTTTAATATAAAACAGTTTATTTTGTATATATTCTGACTGATACAATAATTATTTAAATCATGAACTAATCTACGTCTTTTATTAGATGTGCTTCAACCTTTGCGGCATCTAACACACGGTTTTCAAAGGGTTTGCTTCTAATTATGTTGAATAACTCGGATATTTTTGTTTTATCAATATCTGAGTATATTGACTCTTTGTCTATTTTATCAAGTAGCTTGAAAAATTCCTCATAGAACAAGTTAGGCTTATACATTAAATCTGTTTGGTGTTGACTATATTGTTTGTGTAATTCAATTAAAGCATCAGTATGGAATAGCACTACGTTTCTTTTTCCGTGCCATAATTTTTTTCGATTTAATGCAGCTGCAAAATTTTGGAATACTTTAGGGTCTATAGAATTAGAAATAATAATATAATTGTTCAGTTGTTTGTTGAAATTTTTTAATTCCTCAGAATTAAGTGTTGCACGGATATATCTCCAAGCCTTATCAATTTCGCTTTGGTCGAGATTATAAGTATCTTTCTGAGCAAGCTTACAATCCCACTCAAATACTCGCTTATATTTTTTATCAGTTTCGTACTCTATACCAACAAAGCCTTCCGGAACGAATTTCCCTCCAGCTTTATAAGCACTTGGGAAAATTTGTTTTAATATATTAAATACATCAGTTTCAAACTCTTTTGGTTGATATTTATCAGGTTGTGATATTTTTTTATTAAGCGAATTATATGATACGCGCGCAGCTCTAAAAATTTTATCTAATGAATAAGCCTGTAAACGTTCAAGACGATCCTCTATTCCATTTAAACATAAATCTTCATTTATTACAATATCGCTTAGACTTATTTGTTCAAAGAGTTGCTCTTCCATATCGGAAGTATTAACGATATGAGAAATATTCACAAAAAGAATAGGTAATCCTGATTTTACTAAATATTCAAGAATATTTTTATTAACTCGGGTTGAGTTTAAATGAACAAAAACTGGTTTGTTATTAAGTAATATTTCATTAACTTTAAAATCAGTTTTCTTTATAGTAAATACTCTATCATTCCATCCTATAACTTTAGTACTTTTCGCAAAAATATTCTGTAAAAATTTACGTGTTCCTCTTTCTGAAACTTTGAGTTGGACAACTTCTTTTAATACATATGTCCGTGAATCGCAGTCTCGACAATAATTTATTTCTTGATGAGAATACATCTTATGCCCACAATTAGTGCATTTTAATTGATACTCGTTATTTGTAGTTATTATACCAAGTTCCATAAGTTTTTGGATAGCATCCATTTGAAATTTTCTAGGATTATCTATATGTTCTTCTGATAGTAAAAAATCAAATACGTGTTTTTGGGTAGCCATTAAGTGAGTGGGATCAAGAGGGATATTTAACCCAATTCCAAATCTTTGCGTAAATAATGTTGAAAAATCTTGACGCTCATCGTCTTTCAATTCTTTGTTATTTAATTTTAATGTTACAGTACCATCCACATTCTCAAGAATTTTTATAGTTTTTCGTTTTCCATTACTTTTTGTTTTTGAATAACTTACAGTAAATTGATCAATGTCTGATAGGTTATTTAATATAATAATATCTCTATCGACTAATTCGGTTATTGCCTTTGAAATGTCACTTCCACCTACGAAATTATCGATTTCGACAGGGACACCTTTATCAAGTTTTGAGTGTTTTGCTTTTAAAGATATTATTTCAAACTCATCACTTTTGTCCGTATTCCTTAATCGATTTATAAAAGTTTCTAAATTTCCTTTTGTGGGTGTTAATGATTCATCGATAAGTTCCAATGAAAACTGTGTTTCGATTATTTTTTTGATGCTCTCCAAAATTTTAACACTTCTAGATCTTACTTCGCGTATTTCGAAATACTGTTGGTGTACTTTTATAAGTAGATATCTTGAAGGTTTTATTCGCTTGTGCCCCGAAGTTGTTTGAAATACTCTATCTCCGACTTGTTTATCAAAAATAAATATTGAATCTGTTGAACCAATAAACCGAATCTTCTTTTTACCCATGTACCAATTTTTTGATGATAATTTTTTTGCAAAGGCAAAGGCTTCTTCTGAAAACTTTTGTGTTATGTCTCCAGGTAGACCCGCATTGCATTTATATATCGTACCAGTCGAAGCTGCATTCCAATTATGATAGATAAATATGTTAAGAAGGTAGTCTTTTGAAGGTTTTAAGAATAAAATTAACAGATTTATAAATAGATTTTGCGACTTATCTATTTCTGAGATTCTATTACAATAATCTAAGATACTTTTTTCATATTTATCAAAGAACAGAAATAATAATGATACTTTTAATGCATTTTCTGATTCAATAATAGATTCTATATAATGTTTTTCATCAATTATTTTTGGTGGATCCAGATTTAAAATTTGATGTATGGATTTTAACTCTTCTATTGAGAAAGTTTCAAGACGAGATATTAGTTGTTTCTTACCGTTACTTTTCCAGCGTTCAGATAACAGTCCGTAGTTAATCTCTTTCTCATACCAATATTGATCAATTTTTTTGTCTTTATTTTTTATTTCTGACATTGCTTACGCTTAAATTATATAAGTAGGATTTATTTTAAAATCCATAATAATTTTATATAAGCGATTACCCACCCATTAGTAACTTATCAATACCTTTATATTAATTTATTTACACATTTATCGTTTTCTATAATAAAGAGGGTGTTGCGTAATTTGGTGAAAAATATTTGGGGGTATCTTGTCTAGTCGTTTTTATGACCAATAAAAACCTTTGTCTAGCTTTGCAGATACCCTATTCGTGTTTTGATTGTCATATTAAAATAGTTTCTGACGTGTCTCTTCGTTTGTTGGAAGCGGTTGATTGTCCTTGTTCAGATTTTTAGAAGAACGCAGCGAAGGGGAAGGCCTTGTTTTCATAATAAATTGGTGTTGATCAAGGCTCTAGTCTACAAAGAAATCTCGAGGATAAATAATATTCGGGAGTTGGTAAGAATCCTGAATCTGGATTGGGAAGCCTGGCCATATTGTTTAAAGGAGTCGTGATCCGGTCAATGTGTTTGCTTAGTAGTTTTTTGAATTTGCTAAAAGGGCTATAGTCAGGCAAACTGTTAAGACCAAAAATTTTTACAATATTTTTATCACTCCCCAGGACTTTTACCAGTTGTCTAATACTCCCGATCTTTATCAAATCCCGGTATAATAAAGCCCTGAGCATAGCCACCTTGCTATGAACAGGACGCCTGCCACGAGAGTTACACTTCTCAAGAAACTTGAAGAAGCCCAATCAACCGCTTCCAACACAGCAATAATAACATCAGAATGTATTTTACACCTGCAATCCAGACAAGAATAGGGCTTCTGCAAGCCCATAACAACGTTTTTATTGGACATAAAAACGCCTATGGCAAGAAGCCCCAAATACTTTTATCTAATTACGCCACATCCTCTAATTAGATAGTTATTCCTAATAATATCTCTATATACTTTTTTTAATTACCTATGAAATATTTATAATGTTATTTATTCGTTATATATTTTTATGAGATTAAGAAGTACTGAAGCAAATCGTGCGACTATATGGATTGAACTACAAGAAAAAATAAATTTTTGCGATCTTGGCGGGTTAATAATTGGTGGTAATCAGCAAGCAATGGAATCGGAATTAATCACTAGACGGTTTGATATTCCACTTACGGGTATAGAAGCACTACAACTTGATGATTCCGAGGTTTTAGACGATATTGATACATTTTTTAAACCTAGTGAATTGGAAAATAAATACTATTTAATGACTGCTCTTGAAGGGCCATTATATGTGATTGTATATGCTAACGATGTATTTCATATTTTTGAAGTAGTTGAGAGTTTATCGGAATCTACGTCTATAATACTGAGTAAAAAAGAAACGTTAGATTCCGAAGGGTTTGTTAAATGGTGGAGTTCACGCAAGAGGACAGAGCAGTATAAGGCTACTTTCGAAGCAAGACCATTACAAAATAAAACAATTTTTGATAATGTTCTAGAGTCTAAAGGCGTTGCCTGGGGAGGGAACATTGATGGAGCAATTATTGATGAAGAAGGCAACATATCTGCAATTATTGAAATACGTCATTCTAGATCTTTCGCTATAACCAGTTATGATCCAAATAACTTTTTCAGGGGGACTTTTAGAAGACCGGGGGACTATATGACTTGGCTTCCATTGGTATATTTTTCCAGTAGAATTAATATCCCCCTATTTTTAGTTACATTCAGCGATGTCTCCGGATCTGAAGGGAAATGTGGGGTTGCAGTAATTTCTAGTATGAGTAAAAGGGGCCTAAAGTATAAAAATGGTCCGCCGAACTCTAATATATTAAATTCTAGTAATGAACTTAAAAAATGGATTGAAGATAATATAAATGAAGACACTCCTACACTCAATATAGATTCATAGATGATACGCTGTAGTATTATCTTCGGAAGATATTGATTTAATAAATTACTTTCAATGTATATGAGGTAATCTACTAAATATTTATGAAATAAACATTATCAATAGTATTAAATTAGGGAATACCCTTATCTATAAAAGTATAATTAATGCGTAGGTAGGCTATAAAATGGTTGGAGCTCATGTTGATAATATAAAAGTCGAGAAAATTAACGTTTCATCAAATAAGATTGATTGTGAAAAAATTAGGGCGTTAAAGTCCATATTCCCTGAAGTTTTTTCTGAGGGGAAGATTGATTTCGAAAAGTTAAAAACAATGTTAGGGGAATTCGTTAATTCTAATAGGGAAAGATATTATTTTACCTGGGCGGGTAAGAATGAGTCAACTAGCCTTATGCAGACTCCAAGTATCAATACTTTGAAGGTATGTGAGAGCGAATCCGTAGATTTTAATAAGACTAATAATATTTTTATTGAGGGAGATAACCTTGAAGTATTAAAACTTTTATATAAATCGTATTTTGGCATGGTTAAGGTTATTTATATTGATCCTCCCTACAATACTGGTTCGGATTTTATTTATGAAGATAATTATAAGGACCCTTTAGGTTCTTACTTAGTTTATACTGGACAAAAAGATTCAATGGGTAATGCACTTACAAGTAAACCAGAAAAAAATGGTCGCTATCATTCTTCATGGCTTTCAATGATGTATCCTCGATTATTTTTGGCCCGGCAATTGTTAACGGAAGATGGTGTTATCTTTGTTAGCATAGATGACCATGAGGTACATAACTTGAGAATGATAATGAACGAGATATATGGGGAAGAAAACTTTATAGCCAGTATTGTGTGGCAGAAGAAAGCAAGTCCTCAAAATGATGCTACGTACTTGTCTGATACTCATGATTATATCTTAGTGTATGCTCGAAAAGCTAAAGAGACTAAGAATGATCCGAATGGTTGGGATATGCAACTTTTACCGAGAACAGCAAAACAAGATGCATTATATAAAAATCCAGATAATGATCCAAGGGGAGACTGGGCATCAGGAGGTCTTGATGTAAAGACATACTCTGAATCATATGATTATCCTATTACAACCCCATCTGGTAGAATAGTATATCCACCAAAAGGTTATTGTTGGCGAGTGTCAAAAGAACGATTCCAAGAATTGGTAGCTGATAATCGTATTTGGTTTGGTGAAAAAGGAGATAATGTACCGCGAATAAAACGATTTTTATCTGAAGTACGGCAGGGTATAGTACCTACTACATGGTGGAGAAGAGATGATTGTGGCGATAATCAGGAAGCAAAACAGGAATTGAAGAGTTTAATGCCTGATGTAGATATAATATTCGATACTCCAAAGCCTGTTAGATTAATTAAGAGAATACTTGAGATAGCAACCGTAAAAGATGAAAATAACCTGGTTATGGATTTTTTTGCGGGATCCTGTACGACTGCACATGCAGTTTTAGAATTAAATCAAAATGACGGGGGAAATAGACGTTTTATTATGGTACAACTTCCTGAACCCACTAATAACAATAAATTCCCGACCATATCTGAAATAAGTAAAGAACGTTTAATGTGCGTTATTAAAAAATTAAATGAATCGGATGCTCAGACAAGTTTAGAATCGTTCAATAAAAATGAAGATAGAGGTTTTAAAGTATTTAAGCTATCTAAATCAAACTTCAGGCAATGGCAACCTTTATCAAATGATGTGAACGCTGAAAAATATATAAAACAAATGGAATTGTTTAATGATCCAATAATAGATGGCAGTAGAAATGAAGATGTTATTTATGAGGTCGCTTTAAAGGAAGGATATGACCTTAATTTAAAGATAGAAAAAATAACGGGAGTTAATGCACTTGTATGGAAGGTAAAGGATGTAGAAAAGAATCAATATTTCTATATCTGTTTAGAAGAAAACATTGACTTCAATATTATTAAATTATTAAATCTTGAGGCAAATGATTTGTTTATTTGCAGAAGTATTGCTCTTAATGACACGGCTTCAGCTAACTTGGCTTTACAATGTAGACTTAAATTAATCTGAGTGGGTATAATGGAATTCAGGTTTGATGCAAATCAAGAATATCAGCTTCAAGCTGTAAACTCTATATGTGATTTATTTATTGGTCAACCAAAAGTTGAACTTGAGTTAATATTTGGAATATCCTCTATAGCAAATAGACTAGATATAAGTGATGCCGATATCCTGGAGAACTTAAAAAATGTTCAGAGTGGTAACGGGATTAAAATAGATGATTCACTGGATAAAATTGAGGCAGAAATAAATACTGCAAATGGAACTATATTATGCAGTTTTCCTAATTTTTCAGTGGAGATGGAAACCGGAACGGGTAAAACATACGTATATTTACGAACTATATTTGAACTCTATAAGCAATATGGTATGCGTAAGTTCATAGTTGTTGTACCAAGTGTTGCGATACGTGAAGGTGTCATTAAAACTTTAAAAATTACGAAAAAACATTTCCAAGAATTATATAGTAATATCCCATATCGGTTTTATACATATGATTCTGCGAGTTTAACAAGGGTGAGGCAATTTGCACAGTCCGATAGTATTGAAATTATGGTAATGACGATTGCGGCATTTAACAAAGATATCAATATTATCAAGCAGTCAACCGATCGACTCCAAGGCGATACCCCGATACATATGATCCAAGCAACTAGGCCCATTCTAATTCTGGATGAGCCGCAAAATATGGAAAGTGAAAAGAGTATTGCTGCATTATCTGCCTTATTCCCACTCTTTGCTCTTCGTTATAGTGCAACACATAGAAATCCGTATAACGTCATATATAGATTGACCCCTTATGATGCTTATAAGAAGAATCTTGTAAAAAAAATTGAAGTTGCATCTGTGATAGAGAAGGATGGATATAATAAACCATTTATAAAAATAATGAATATGGATACTAATAAGAATACAATAACTGCGAGTTTATTAGTACATAAATTGAAAAAAAATGGTAGTGTTCATGAAGCAATTATAAAAGTTAAACCCGGCGACTCCTTATTGAGTAAGACACTGAGGCAAGAATATGAAAATTATATAGTAGATGAGATAAATCCTGGTAGAAAGGCTATAATATTTAGTAATGGTGTAGAACTTTCAATAGGCGAGACAGAAGGTTTGGATAAAAATGCAATATTTAAAGCTCAGATAAGCACTACAATTGAAGAACATTTTAAGAAACAAGTATGGCTAAAAAAGAATAATATTAAAGTGTTATCTTTGTTCTTCATTGATCAGGTAAATAACTATATTTCTCATGAAGGCATAATCCGCAGACTTTTTAATGAATCTTTTAATCAAATAAAACTAAAATATGAGGATTGGCTACAGGTAAATCCTGAAGAAGTTCAGGCTGCCTACTTTGCACAAACTCGCAAAAAAGATGGTACAATAATATATGAAGATAGTACCTCAGGTATTTCAAAGAAAGATGAAGAAGCTTATAATCTTATAATGAAGGATAAGGAGAGAATTTTATCGTTTAACGAACCAGTTTCTTTTATCTTTTCTCATTCCGCATTAAGAGAAGGATGGGACAACCCTAATATTTTCCAAATATGCACCCTCAATCAAACTTCATCCGAAATAAAAAAACGTCAAGAGATTGGACGAGGTATACGACTCGCAGTGGATCAATCAGGACAAAGAGTACACGATGAAACCATAAATGTACTTACAGTAATTGCTAACGAGAGTTATGATAGATACGCAGAAGCTCTACAAAAAGAATATGAAGTCGAATATGGTACGGATGGTATACCAGATAAACCCGGTAACGCTTATAAATCTGTACAATCGAGACTACGGAATCAATTTATTTTATGCCCAGAATTTATTGAGCTTTGGGATAGAATTAAATATAAAACTCAATATTCAGTCGACATCGATACAGACAGCCTGATAAGAGAAGTAGTTGAAGACCTTGATAAAATCGAAATAAAACCACCTCGTATCATAACCGTCAAAGCATCACTTAAAGTAGAAGATGAAAAAAATAAGGATGTAATGAAATCTTATCAGATAGGAGCAGAAAAATTAATGGAAATAACTCCAGGACAATACCTGCCTGACATCGTTAGTGTAATTATTCATTTATTAAGAAATTCATCTCCGCCTATATGTTTAACGAGAAACACTATATTAGAAATAATAAAATGCACAATAAAAAAACATGAAGCAATTAAAAACCCGCAAGAATTTGCTCTAATTACTGCTAGACTAATTAAAAACAGTATCGCAGAGCAATTAGTTAATGGTATAAAATACGAAAAAAATGGCAAATGGTATGAAATGCAACAGTTTGAAGAAATTATTAGGTTTCCAGATAATACATTTATTCCATCTGAACGTTCTATATATACTTATGTGAAATATGATTCGAATGTAGAGAAAGAATTCATTAAAAAGTTAGATGAAAGAAAAGATGTAAAAATGTTTGTCAAATTACCAAGTTGGTTCCTAGTATCAACACCAGTGGGTAACTATAATCCCGATTGGGCAATAATAATGGAAGAAAACAGGGAAAATCAAAATATTGTAAATAAACCATTATTATATTTGGTAAGAGAAACGAAAAGCCAAGATTGGGATAAAAATCCTCGTAGAATTGAGAAGTATAAGACAAGATGTGCAGAGAAACATTTTAAGAATGCACTAAATGTTGATTATAAAATTATTGATAATGCAGATCAACTACCTTAATAATAAATTTTCTACGTTTGTATAATTTGAAAATTGTTTGGAATATGTTGGACGGAACAAATTCGACTGTCAAATTCAGGCTAGGTTAAAAATTTTATGTAATTTTTTCATTCATTATTTCTTTTATTACTCTTTCCATGAGCTGGTTTCGTTCTGTAGGTGAAAGTGTTAATTTTCTCATAAGGGGATTCATTGATTTGGCCCATATCTAGAAGATGATGATAAAATGTGTTAATGCATGTCTAAAACGTATTCACAGATAACTTTTGTATTTCTTTTCATTCAATAAATAATCTAAATAGTTAATTATCTCATCACGAGATACGTGATCTAATGGCTTTCCTACATAACGATGAAAATTCGTAAGATGCGATCTATAATTCTTGACAGTTTTTGGACTTCTGAATAATTTTAACTCTTCCAAGTATGCTTCTATTATGTCCATACTTTTACCTCCAAAAATTCACTTAAATTTAAACTACAATTTCAAATGTAGCTCTTTTTCAACTTTATTGCACATCTCAGATAATCGACTTTAACTGCTTTTTTCTTTTTACCTTTTTTGTGGCCATAGAGTTTAGTCGCCACAGCATCAAGTCTGATTTCCAAGTCATCAGGTATATCAAATGGTATTCTACCCATACTTTCACTTAATAAGTATATGATATAATTATATTTAATATGAACATATAAGCATAATTATTATAAATTTACGTTTTTTAAAATACGAATATCGTTTACTTGAATGATGAACCTGATCTACAGAGATTATATATGCCAGCTATAACTTCAAAAGTCAATAATAAATCGTATTTTGTAAAAGATGCGTAAAGTACTAATTCGTTACATTAAAATTGATGAGAAAAAGAAGTGTAAAGATATTTGTGATACTTGTCCTGGATATATCTTTGAGAATAGTTGCGATATCTTTTAATGCGATATAGCTTTAATGACAATATGAATTCTCGAGTATTCTACCATAGTATTCCTCAAACCTTTTATAATTTAGTTTAAGTTGTATTTTAGGTCTTCCCATTGGTGTTTTTAGCTTTTCTTCTTCAATGATACCCATGTTATTGAGTAAGTTTTTTCTTCTTGACAGTGTTGACGTTGACGTTATATTATTAGTTTTAGCCCAATAGCTTAACACATAAAATTGTTCTTGGTTTTTTGCAGCTGCTATTAATACTATTGTAATTATATCAATTGTATTTTTCCTAAAAAGTGTATATTTACCATGTGATATTTGTTCAACAATAGTTTGATAGTCATGTATTGTTTGGTCTTTTAATTTACCTACCATTGTTTTACAAATATTATTAAGTAGTAGATCTGTTTTCATTTTATCAGCTAAATTCTAAATTTCATTAGGTTGTATTTAAGTCTAATCTTACCAAAATAAAAGTATGAACTCTAATAAAGTTATTTTAAACTAAAATATATATAATAATGATATTTTATAAAAATAGTCGAGTTTAAATCGAATTTGATGGTTTTCTCTATATATTGTCATATTTTTGCCTACTAGTTAACTTTAAAGTGAATCTACCATAATTTAGTTTTTTGATTTTTCGAACTGAATCATATACTGTTTCGTTAGGCGTTATTAATTCTTTACCATTAATTCCAAAATCATACTCATAAGCTACAGCAAAGTCAATTATTAAAAATTTACTACCTAATTTATAATATATCACATTGTTCTTGTATGAAGTCAGCAAATGTTGATCTTTTTAATATAACTTCTAGTCTTTATAAGATATTATTTTCTTGATATATTCGAAAAAACATGTTTTAATTTTTTTATAATAGAAGTTAAACAACTAACGGGGAAACGCACCTTGTAGTATAAAACGAAAATAGATTTAGTTCAGGCATACAGCAATAACATATTAATAAGAGCTTGTTAAATAAGTATATACAATATATTAGTAAACTTTATGTATTGTTAAAATGGGTGTGTTTTTGTGGTTGATTTTAGAAAGTTATTAGGCAAAGAAGTAATTGCACCTGAAACTGAACCAATAAAAATTTTCGAAAAATTAGATAAAGCAAGCACGGTAGATGGACTAAGGCCTGCACAGCAGCAAATATTGGAAGAATGGGTCAGCAAATATCAAGATAAAAGAGATATCATCGTTAAATTACCCACAGGATATGGAAAAACCCTTATTGGTCTAATAATATTGCAATCACTTCTAAACCAAAAAAAAGGACCTGCTGTTTATTTATGTCCTACGACATATCTTGTTGATCAAACATTAGCACAAGCAGAAACTTTTGGTATAAAAACTACCGAAATTGGCGCTGATAACAGACTGCCCATCGATTTTAAAAATTCGGAAGCAATTTTAGTCACAACTTGTAGTAAAATGATAAATGGTAAAACCATATTTGGAGTTAGCGGATCTGGCAGAGAAGAAATTGAGATTGGGGCTATTGTTATTGATGATGCGCATAAATGTCTTGAGATGATTAGACAATCATATACGATTCATATTAAAAAATATAATAATCCAGAGATTAATCGTATAAATAAGGTTTATTCTGGTTTAATGGGACTTTTCGAGTCAGCACTTTTTACTCAATCGCCAGGTAAATATGCAGATATTAAAAAGGGTAAAACAGATAGCTTCATGGCCGTTCCGCATTGGATATGGTCAGATAATATAAAATCAGTTGTTGAACTTTTAAGTACCTATAAAGACGCCTATAAAGATGATGGTAATGAGGAGCATAAAAATTTATTTTTTACATGGGATTTAATTAAAGATTGTATAAGAGATTGTACCTGTGTAATTTCTGGCAATGATATCGAAATTTCTCCACGCCTTATACCTATTGCAAAAATTCCTGCTTTTAAAAATGCAAATAAAAGATTTTTTATGTCGGCTACGCTTACAGAGGATGCATTTTTAGTTAAGGATTTAGGAATTGATCCGGATAGCGTAAAAAATCCATTAACAGATAATAAATTGACTTATAGTGGGGAAAGATTAGTGCTATTACCCACAAGAATAAATGCTGATTTAGATAAAGAAACATTGATTAGATGGGTATCTAATTTAACAAGAGCTAATGGACATTTTGGAACCGTAGCAATCGTACCATCCGGTATAAAAGCTATGAAATGGGAGGAAAAGGGAGCAAAAACAACAATTGCGAAGTATTTAACATCGAATGTTAATATTTTAAATGAAGATGTTAAAAAGAAAGTTGCAAAGTATGTGTTAGTTTTGCTAAATGCATATGATGGCATAGATTTGGCGGATTCTAAGTGCAGAGTTTTAGTATTGGATTCTCTACCATCTTATGATGCATTAATCGATAGATATACACAATACATACGACCAAAATCTAAATTTACAAAACGTCTGCTCGCTCAAAGAATTGAACAAGGGATGGGTAGAGCAATTCGTGGTCCAAATGATTGGTGTATACTCATAGTAATAGGAAACGATATTACTGAATTCTTTTCCGAAAAAAATAAAATAAAATATTTGTCAAATGAAGCTCAAAAACAAATAGAAATTGGAGAACAATTAATATCCATAATTAAAGCAGAGGGCGGCACACTTTTAAAAATACAAGAGATTGTACTTCAATCACTGAATAGAGACCCAAGTTTAAAAGAATATTATAAACAACAAATGAGCCAGATTAACATAAAAGAGTCTGAAAGTAATGAATATCTAAATAACGCTTTAAGCGAAAGAGATGCAGAATTACATTATTTGAATGGTAAAATTAGAATTGCGGTTGATATTGTACAAAATCTTCACGACAATTCGGATAACTACGACGATAAAGGCTGGTATTTACAGTTAAAATCCATATATTTATATGAATCAGATAAAACGAGAGCTATGGATGCCCAATTAAGAGCTTTTGAGAAAAATAATAATCTTTTTAGACCACCATCCGGTGTAAAATATTCGAAAATATCTAAGGGTAGGCCAAGGGCCGTCAATATTAAAGAGTTCATTAAAGAACATGATACAATTATTTCGTTAATAATTAATGTTGGAAACATTCTTGACCAAGTTAGTTTTAGTAATAATAGTGATAACTTTGAAGAAGGTATCAAACAAGTGGGTAGGCTATTAGGTTTTGAGTCTCAAAGACCAGATAAAGAATCAGGTTGCGGACCAGATAATCTTTGGCAATTAGATCTTAATCATTATTGGGTTATTGAATGTAAAAATGAAGTAGATGGAAGAGATTTTGTGTCAAAGAACGAAGTTGGACAGATGCATAATAGTATCTCATGGTTTAAAGTAAACTACGAGGGAAGCAATTTTATTCCTCTTTTTATTCATCCTGCGACATTTATAGATAAGAACACAGAACTACTAGATCCTATATATGTTATTGATGAGTCATCGATAGAATCACTAAAGAGGAATATAAGCGGTTTTTATAAATCACTACCGTCACTTGAAGATAAATCGGAAAAATTCATTCTTGAACGCTTAGTTGAATACAACCTAGATAATAATTCGTTAAATAAGTACTTTACACGTTTAAAACATAAAAAATAATCTTTTTTACAAAATGGTGAAATATATGCCCGACGATAAGGACATTGAAAAATGGCTCAGGATAACTGGCTGGGAAGGAACTATCAGCATTAGCGTAAATCAGCAGCTATGCGATTATACATCACAATACGACATTTCCATAGACGAATCATATAAGGCTTCGGTAAAGCTCGAAGGCGGTCTGTGCGAAGGCTCGGACTCGATGTTCGTATGGAAAGGCAATCTCGAGAACATCACCGGCAGCGTTAACGATGTGATCACAGGTCCCGACTATACATCCCTTGCGGACATATTTATAGTACTGGGGAAAGCGCTGGAGAGCGGAGGCAAAGGCGAAGGCCCCGCAGATTTTCCAAAGCACCCTTTCAAAATATCCTTTAATGGAAGCACTGTTGAAAAAGAAAAATATTCTGCAAGCCTTTCCGTAGATATAGATGATGATACGTATACCCTATACGCTCCGCAGGTAGGCATCATTACCGAGCACTCGGCGCCGAATGCGGAAATAGGAAAGGACGAGAAGGAACAAAAGATCATCTATGTCGAAGAGCCGGACTTATTTAACGCAGGAAAAAACGAATACAGGAAACTTCCAGGGCCGGGAGCGACCATCAAAGGAAGCTTTGAAGGGCCGGCACATTTACCCCACATACCTTTCGGGTCGGCAACGCAGATAAAAGCCCGCATCGAATGGGAACTTACCCCGGTAGAAGAAAAGATCTATGAGCTAAAATATACCGCAGAAAAGAAGGATATGAAGGCTACGCACGGATCATTAAAGTCGTTTAAGAGCGTTTCAGGTATCACTACTCTGGCAGTAGACCCGGATGAAATATCTCCAATAACTCTGGCAGTGCACGGGAATAACCGCATTAAGGTCTTAAAGAAAGGCAAGGACGTAAGCTCGAAATATCGTGTTTTCAGGCTCTGGCGAGTATGGGACGCAAAGATAGACCCGGCCACCATGGAGCGGACAGGCAATTACAGTATGAGCTCCGGTGGATATTATACACACGGCCCGAGAGAATACATGCAGGATACAAATGTTATTGATAGCCGGGGGAAGAACATCTGGACAGACTGTCCCGGCATAATGACGCTTAGCGCCCCGTTCCACGAACGCAACTTACTGGAATTCCTGGTGGGAGTGAATGACCATCCCGAATGGGGAGGGCTATACCTGATCACGATAATAGACATCACAGCAGACAGGTATAGAGTAAGGCTATACGAGCCTAAGACCATGAACATGAAGGAATGGAACAGTAAGATCTCTGATAAAAACATGAAAAAAATGGCCAACGATAACGGGCCGGAGATGGACGAAAACAGGAATAACGGCCTGATATATGATTCTTGGAAGGACAAGAACCGCGAAAAGGCTTTTAAAGCATATGCTGACATTGTTTCCAGGCTTCATTAAAATAGCTTTGAAGGAACAATGTCCCAATTTTACTTTTTTATTATTTAATACAGTATAGACAGTACAAATATCCGGCTAAAAATTTTTTTTATCTTTCTCCAATATTGAGATGATATTTTTATGGTTGTGCCTGACGGATGGCAGGTAGGCACGTAATTTCACAGAAACACAGAACCACAAAAATTTTTATACGATTTTTTAAGGACACAAAAAGCACCAAAATCTACTCACCAAACCACGAATACTCAAGTATCACCGTCAACGCACAAACACCTCTAACGCCCGGCTCAACGCACTAACCTCTCCAAGTCACCAACGCTAAAACAAAGCCCGAGCATTCCCAAAAACACTAAATTTTAACTGCACGGTCGACGCTTACACGATCAATATACCTGGTAAGGGATCAGGGATACACAAACTGGGATATTGAACTTTAGTGTTATTAGAGAATGTTCGGGCTTTGTTTTAGCGTTAGTGACTTAGAGCACTTCGAGCATTAAGCCGTGCATTTGAGACTTTAGTGCGTTGACGGTGATACTGGAGCATTTGTGGTTTTTGTGAGTGAACATTTGAGATTTCGTGACCTTAAAAAATCATATAAAAAAATTTGTGTTTCTGCGTTTCTGTGAGGTTACGTGCCTACCTGCCATCCGACAGGCACAACCAAAAAAACATCTTCCGAAAAAACCGAAGCACATATTTTAATGTTGAGATACAGTACAGGTTACAATTATGCATTTATCGACTAATAGAAACTTATATATTTACTTTTAACTTATAATAAAAACCTATTACATCACCCTTTAAAATACCAAAACAGATGATGAATACTTAAAATATTGTGGTTTGATATCTTGAAAACATCATTAAAATATTTACTTATACTGATATTGATAGGAGCTTTAGTATCGGTCAGCGGATGCACCGCGACACCGACAGCAACGCCGACAGCTACACCCACAGCTACACCCACAGCAACGCCGGAACCGACAGAGACACCCTCGCCGACAACAACGCCGACACCACAGCCGACAGTTGAACCATCAGGCATTATCCAGGGATCAAACGAGCCCAGAATATTCCAGGCAGATTACCCCCTGGGTACCTACTCCGTAGACTGGCCTGGTAAAGGCGAAACCCCGTTCATACTCATAAGATCTTACTTTTTAGTAGAACATGACATGGACCGTATGAAGTGTTACAATACAGGCTTATTGGTCATCGTAGTTCTTAAGCCGGGCATGACGGCCGATTTGAATGACGTATCGTTAGAAGCTGTGATAGACGGTAAAAAACACACGTTCGGCTCTGATATACTGGGTATCCGGACAATGGAGAACGGCTACATATTGTTAGAGATGGAAAACATTCTTGACGAGAACACATCAAGTCTGACCTTTGTCAAAGTACGATACCACGGGTCAAGGCTTGATGCAATGCCTACGGCCTCTGCAGTTTAGCCGGATTATAAGATACGTCATAACTTAAAAATTAAAAAGTGGAGCAACTTCTCCGCCTTTTTTTCATATTTAAGTTTTAGGTAAAAAATTCGCAAACAATATACTGTCTTAATATTGATCGCAAGATAAGTAAAACAGGTACAAAGCAGTATATGGAACTGGAAAATACTACTGTTTTGCATGGAACAATATTTACCATATCATCGGCATCATTAACAGGAAATGTAAACAAAAAATAACGTGAAGATAAAGTAATTTAATAATACCAGATCATCACTTAGTTAATACGCAAATTTATAATTTATATTATCAAAAGTAATACTCAGACATCATTATAATAAAAATAGATTTTATGTAAAATTAACAAATAAAAATATTTTTTATAATGATATTTATGTAGTTCATAATCATAAAAATTTAAATATTATAAGATATTTAAAACTTTAAAATAGGTCAATAGATATTCTGGTAAATAAAATTCCGAATGACCTCATTAAATATTAGAGTAAAAATGGGGGGCAATAAATATTAAAAGATATACTTTAGTATTAACCATATTATTTTTCAGTTGTATCATATTCAGCACACAGGCATTGGCTATGATAGATTATCAATCTCCAAGTACCTATATCGTAAATGATGATATTCGCGGCTGGTATCATGGTTACATAATCCTTCATGCGTTTGATGACACAGGTGTTGCAAATATTACTTATCGTGTCGATTCCGGGACTGCGACAGTAGTCGCTGGTGATGACGCTACCGTCAGTATGACTGACGGTTATCATACGCTGGAATACTGGAGTATCGATCTGGCCGGACATGAGGAAACCCACCACAGCGTTAATGTAAGATCCGACAGAACGGACCCGTCTACCAGTATTTCGCCGCCTACGGCCTACGGGTGGTACAAAGGAGAAATAATCCTGAACGCAACGGACAATTTATCCGGAGTCTATAATATCTCATACAGGATCGATTCAGGAATTACTCGTACGATCTCGGGCAGTTCCGGTCCTGTAAATTACCCGAAAGATGGTACTTATACGCTGGAATACTGGAGTACCGATATGGCGGGTAATGAGGAGTCCCGAAAAAGCGCAACGATAAAGGTTGATAACACTGCTCCCGTAACGGATGTTTATAAACCTATTGGTTATAATGGCTGGTTCGTGGACCAGATATACATTTATGCAGATGATAATAGCGGATGCGGTGTGGCAAATATCTCTTACCGGATCGATAATGGGCCTGTGGTAGTAGTTAATGGTAGCACGGCCATTTTGAATGTGCCTGACGGCATCTACAGCCTGGAATATTGGGGTACGGACAAGGTCGGAAATGTAGAATACTCACACGGTGAAACCATAAAGAAGGATACCCAGGACCCGGTAACCTCTTTAGATCCGCCCACGGGAAATGATAGCTGGTATATTATCCAGCCGAGGTTAAAAGCTTCTGATAACTTATCCGGTATATACAGGCTTTATTACATGATCGATTCAGGTAGCTGGAATTGGACCGGTCCTACTATCCGTATTGATGTGCCGGACGGTAGCCATACGCTGAAATACTATAGTGTGGATATAGCAGGTAACAGGGAAGGCACGCATACCGCTGCCTTTAAACAAGATCTGAATGAACCGAGGACTACTGCATTATTTTCGGGGACTACTGGCAATAACGGATGGTATACCAGCGATGTTTCCGCAACGCTTACTGCCGATGACGGAGGCGGTTCATGGGTCACGAATATAAGCTACTATCTGGACTCTGCGCCCGCTCAGACCGTAAACGGTAACAGAGTCACGGTGGATATAAAAGGAACAGGAATTCATACTCTGGGCTACTGGAGTAATGATATTGCCGGTAATACTGAATATAAAAACATCTCTACGATAAAAATAGACAATATCGCCCCCACAACTTCAGTGTCCGCTTCGGACGGCAACAATGGCTGGTATACCGGCCCCGTCATACTAACGGCATCAGATAATGTATCGGGGATCGCGAATATCTCCTACAGGATCGATTCCGGGCCGGTAATGAACGTTTCTGCCAGTTCGGCTACTGTTAATGTACCTGACGGTTCTCATACGTTATATTACTGGAGCACTGACATGGCCGGAAATGTTGAAAGCGAGAAAAGCGTAGCGATAAAAGCAGACCTTAGTGCTCCTGTGACATCCGTTTCCGCTCCGGACGGCAACAATGGCTGGTATACAGGGCCTCTGACTCTCTCTGCAAATGATACTGTGTCCGGTGTATTGAATTTAACTTACCGGCTCGACTCAGGTTCCCCTATAGAGATCACTGGCAGTTCAGTAATATTAAATTTGCAGGATGGCGCTCACACTCTTGAATACTGGAGCGCTGATAAAGCAGGGAATGTAGAAGTCCATCAAAATAAAGTGGTCAATGTCGATAAGCGTGCGCCGGTGACCTCTGTCTCAGCTCCTGACGGCGATAATGGCTGGTATATTGGTCCGCTTACCCTGACCGCGTCTGACCATCCAGGTATGGACGGAATATTGTATTCGGATGTAGCCAGTATTTTCTATCAGGTGGATTCGGGAGCCGTACAGAGGTATAATGGCAGTTCATTAACTATATCCATCCCTGACGGGACACATACTCTAAGCTATTGGAGTGTGGATAATTCAGGGAATGTTGAGAGTACTATTAACACTACTGTGAAAGTTGATACGGTATTGCCGTCTGTTTTCTGGGCTGCGAACTCTACCCCTAACGCATACGGATGGTACAATCATGACGTGCTGATCGAGTTTACGCCGGTCGTAGGCATATCGGGCGTCCAATCAATTATTCCGGGGAGTGAACTGGTATTGACATCATCCTCAAACCCGATAACATGCACGGTCACTGACGGCGCAGGCCGTACGGCGAACGTTACGACTGATGCGATCTACATTGACAAGGTCATCCCGACGATAACTGCATTCACGACACCTGCCGATCCAAATACGAATGGCTGGTTCAACACAAGCGTCACCGTCAACTTCACCGCTACAAACGGACCTTCCGGCATTGATACCATGATCGGAAATACTACGCTCACGGGTGAAGGGGCCGATCAAAAGGTAACTGGAACCGTAACCAGCAGATCGGGCAACACAAACAGTACGACGGCCAGTATAAACATTGATATGACGGAGCCCGTAATATCGTGCAGCCTTGAAGGCCATCTATCCGATAAGGGATGGTTCGACTCTGACGTTCAGGTCACCCTGACATCGACAGACATATTGTCCGGCGTGAACAAGACTGAGTACAGCATGGACGGCATCAACTGGAATAACTATACGGGACCTTTCAAGATCGCATTAGGCAAACAGATGTATGTCTATTACAGGTCAGCCGATAATGCGGGGAATACAGCGACAGGAGAACAATTCATTTTCTTCCCGCCGGTCAGTATAAGCATGAGCTTAGTCCAGGGTACAACAGGACCTACAGCTACGCCGACACCAGAGCCGTCGGTAACGGTGTCGCCTGTCCCGACAGCTACACCGTCCCCTGTATCTTCAGTAACGGCTACGCCCTCGCCTGAACCTACAGCGACAGAGCAGGCCGGACCTGTCGATCTGACGATGCTGTCGTTACTGATAGCGCTGGCAGTTGCCGGACTGGGAGCTGTGTACTTCCTGTTCATGAGAAAGTAATATAAAAAGGGGGTCTGAAAAGCCCCCGAGTTTTCTTTTTTATCCTGACTATCTATTCCTATACTGGAGAGTGGCACTATTGTCAGGTCACGTGTTGATGCCGGTAAAGCAGCCTTGAACAGGATAGGTAACTAAATCCAAAGGAACATACATCAAAAGAAAAAAGATCATTGAGGCTCAGTAGTTTCGGTGTGTGTATGTACTGGTTGGTTTTTAGTGGGTGTTCCCATGAATAACTTTTTGATGGTCATTGTAAAGACGTGCATGTAATAATCATTATGGGATCGGTGTTCTGCCGTTGTGCCTGTCGGATGGCAGGTAGGCACGTAATTTCACAGAAACACAGAACCACAAAAATTTTTTATATGATTTTTTAAGGTCACAAAAAACGCTAAAGTTCACTCACTAAACCTCTAAGGCTCCAGTATCACCGTCAACGCTCTAACACCTCTAACGCCCGGCTCAACGCTCGAAGTGCTCTAAGTCACCAACGCTAAAACAAGGCACGAATATTCTCCAAAACACTAAAGTTTAACTGCACGGTTGACGCTTAAACGACTATGATATCTGTTATAGGTCAGGTGAACACAGACCGGGATATTATACTTTAGTGGTTTGGGGAATGTTCGGGCTTTGTTTTAGCGTTAGTGACTTGGAGAGGTTAGTGCGTTGAGCCGGGCGTTAGAGGTGTTTGTGCGTTGACGGTGATACTTGCGTATTCGTGGTTTGGTGAGTAAATTTTTAGCGTTTTTGTGCCCTTAAAAATCATATAAAAAAATTTGTGTTTCCGTGTTTCTGTGAGGTTACGTGCCTACCTGCCATCCGACAGGCATAGCCACAAAAGCTTCATATCAGATATCATTGAGTAAGACACGTTTTTTATTCTTAAAACCTGAGTAAGACCCCGCTCATCCAAAATTTTTTGTTTTTGTGGTTGGTTGTAGCAAGTGGTGTTGTTTGATGGTGTTTTTATGAAAACAACAAAAAACAACAAAAACCAGGACAAACCCCACCAAAACTACTGAAGCTCCAGCCCGAAATTCTTCACTTCTTTAGATAGAGCCGCAATTACCCCGGTCAGGAATATCAGTACGCCGCACGTGACAAATAAACCTTCTAGGCTAATCTTTATCAGAACGCCCGATAATGCCTGAGATATCGGCACAAGCCCGGTCGATGCGAAGATCGTCAGGCTCATCAGCCTCCCCATCATATCTGGAGGCGTATTTTTCTGCAGCATCGTTATGATGACTATGCCGAGATAACCGTTGAACATCCCGAGTACGAACACTATGCCGGAGCAAACCCAGGTAGAGGTCATAAAACCTGTGATGGCAAGGCCTATGCCGAACACGCAGATGACGCCTGAAGCGATGAGCCCGATATTTTGCGGCTTGATCTTTATTACTCCTGATCCGATCAAGCCTATCAGGTTACCAAGGCCATGGGCGGACATGATTATCCCGAAAGCAGCCGCGCCCTCTATTAGCCTGCTGTTCGCGATAGTCGGTATTCCCACTAGGAAGGGGCCGACGAACAAGAAATTTACCGCAGACAGTATGAGGAACATATAGAGTATTTTCGGAGTACCGATAACGAAGTTTATGCCTTCCCTGATCGATGACAGGATCTCGGTCATGCCTGTCGCAGAAGCCTGCGGTACGCTTACCTTCATAAGCCATAGCGATACGATCGAGATCAGGTATGTGAGCGCGTCGAAAGCGAAAGCGGCCCCGACACCCACCATTGCCGCGGAATTGCCGCCCAGTGCCATAGAACTATTCGCGAATAAAGCTATTAATCCTCCGGCAAGAAGGGGCCCAATGAAAACGCTTATCTGGGCGGTGCCCTGTATGATGGAGTTACCGACCATCAGCTCTTCGCTTTTCACGATACGCGGCACCATGGATCCGGAAGCAGGAAGGAAAAAGCCCGATACGATACCGAATGCCAGCGATATAGCATATAGCATCCACATCTGGATGCTGCCCGTCAACACCATAGCGGCAAGCATTGCGACGAGCAGGAAACGGAGAATGTCGGAGATGAGCATTACGGTACGCTGTGAGAACCTATCGGTAACAGCGCCGCCGAAGAGCATGAAAACGGCCCTTGGCACCCCTTCGAACGCGAGGACCAGCCCGAGCGCAAGCGGATCGCCGGTCACGAGAAGCACAAGCCATGGAAGAGCGATCATCGTGAACTGGTCGCCTATCAGCGATGTACACTGGCCAAGCCATAATAATAGAAAATTGCGATTACGTAATACGTTTTTTGCCGGACTCCCGACATTCACGTTTTTCTGGCCTAATGAACTATCAAGGCCTTCATTTTGAAACACCATCATATCACCTTTAAATAATTCACTTTTTCCCCATCTTTCTCTCATTCATCCGGCCCTGAAGTTCCAGCATTTTACCGTAATTGACAAGGCTTCCGATAAAAACATAAGGCTTCTTCTCATCGGGAGAGACCTCTCTAAGGCTGGCAGCTTTTTGTCTCAGCTCTGATAAAAATTCCAGGAATTGCCGGTACTGGGCTTCATTCAAATAGCATATCTCCATGTAAAAATCCTGGCCGAAAACATATGAATCGAAAACCTGTCTGGCTTTTTCTGGATCGTCCATTTGCGATTCCAGATAGTCGGTCATATCATGGATCATGTCAAAATTTTCTTTAGATATATCCACGCCAGTACGAAGCAATTCTATCAGGTCATGGTAAAACTTCATTTGCCCTTCAGTGCCCGCCGCGTAATTGGCCTCGACAGCGGTCACCTTCTTTTTGAACTCTTCCGATATCCTGTAGTACTTTGGAGTTATACGTCCTGCGATCTCTTGATCTTTGAAGGCTTCTTTACAGTCGACGATGACGCCTTCCATTTCGGCCAGATGCCTTGAGATCGTCGACTTGCTCTTATGTAAAGTATTACTTATCTCTGTGATATTCAATTCTCCATGGGTAAGCAGCAGCATCAAGATCCTGAATTTTAGCTTATCTTTAAGAAGAGAGATATACTCCAGTTGCTTCTCACCGTTAGAAGATCTGATATTCGGTGTTCCGGATTGTAGTTCTGCGTTATCCATAGTTATCGTATCCATACATGTTTGAGATATAACGTTCTATTTTATGTTAAAAACAAAACGTTCTTTTTATGACTAATAATGTTACGTTATATTTATAGATTGCTGTTCAAATGATACATAGCCAGAAAAATATACCAGTACATTATGGGCTAAACATACCTACATACGCTATCTGGCTACCTACCCTTTTGCCCGATGAAATGAAAGAGATAAAAATAATTGAATACTATTTGTAAATGCAATTTTTAATAGATACGATCTCTGGATCGTAGAGCATAATAATTCCTAAAATAATAAAAATCTTAGTTAAATGTAAAATTTTACCGGATGATAACAGTATGTTCATTTCAAATCTTTATTTTAAATTCATGAGATAAAATTTTTATAAATAAACATTTATGGTTATTAGTCTAGTATTAAATGGTCTTAATATGTCTGATTACCTAAGAGCAGTGAAATGGGGGATTTTCGGCGGGATCATCATCCTATTGGGCCTGTTACTTATTCTTGCTGCAGCATCATTCTCTGATATACTCTCCGAACAGAAAAGATCAGATATTCAATATACCGCAGACGGTAAACTTGTACCAGTACCCGCATCGGAGGATATGTGGGAGTTCATGGCCTGGGCAATATGGGGCATGTTGATCGCACTGATAATACCAATAACAGGCGCAATGACAGTCAGGAATATTCTGCATAAAAGCGCCAATATAAAAGATAGCGTCATCATCTCTGCAATAGCAGGGGTGGTATCGGCCATTACACTTCACACTGGTGACGTCGCGATAAGAATCATAACAATATTTACTAAAAACCCTGAATACTTCGGCGCGTATTGGTCCATTAATGACGAGATATTATGGCAACTAAACATCTACAAAGACGGATTATTAGGTATCATTATCATAGGGATGATATTATCCATTATCGGAGGACTGGCATATATAGCATATTTAAAACTCGCACATAGCGATAACATTATCAATTAAAAATTTTTCAAAAAAACGTTTAAGTATTAATATTTATGACAAATGTGCATCGGGATTATCCTGTTTACGATTTTTTTATCTTTTCCCTGTCTTCCGGATAAGCCACCTGCGGCCTTTTACCTATGAACGACTTATCAATATCCTCAACCAACCCTGTAGCGATCTTTACAGGAATACCGATAGCCATAAAATTTTCCGGCAACCAGCAATTCCCTGTCGGGTCAACTGGCCCGATGAATGCCGCATCCTTCGGCGCCTTCTCCGCCAGTCCTGCAGGGTACGTGGCGAAAGTCGCACAGGAAGGACCCCACGGCTCAAGCACAGAGAAGAACGGGTCTGTACTGTTAAAATGGATCAGGCTGCTCATGTTTCTTATCTGCTCTCCATTACCGAAACACAGGAAAGACCTTACATCGATGTTATCTTCAATATCTTCGCAAGCCTGGATAACAAGATACTTACCGGGCGGCGTTATAGTGCCGACGTTCTCCCTTGTTTTATCGAAGATATCAGGCGATGCCTTAAGGTATTCAGCCGCACCGTCCCGAAACTGGCTGGAACCGGTCGATACAAAATACCTGATAAACGGCGGGGACTTCATAAAACCAAGCCATGCGGAGCCTCCGAAACAGCTTCCCTTTAACGTCTCTTTGCCAATATACAGCGGAGGCATATCATCGTTCACTGCGGCCATAAGCATCGCTTTAGCTACGCACCTATCCGCTTCGGTCGTAGGGATACCACCCTCCGGCACCGTTTCCGAGCCATAGATACATAATGGCCTGACAGTAAGCCTGCCTGCCCTGGCCAAATTCTCTCCTATAATCTTGATCGATATATGAGTCATTATTATGTCCCCATATTTTTAAAGAACGATCGATTAAATAGATTTTACCTTTGAGCAAAATTGTGACGTATAATAATAGTCAGAATATCTTACCATATAAGCGCATAATCAGCGATATTTTCAGAAATAAAATATTATTCATCGGTAAATGAGGCCATAAGCGACCGGATGGTTAAAGCATAATCATGATAATTGATTCTATTGCATTTATAACGATTATACCAGAAGTCTTAAATTAATGAAGGATATACACAATTTCCGATATACCAAAGAGTATTTACATCGTTTACACCTCTAAATAAACCAGATAAAAAATAACCGAACAAAGCCTTAACACTGACTTTAATAATCATAAAGGTCCATACTGATACGAAATAAAGATAATAGATTTGTTCAAGAGGATAGATCACATGCAGGAAAAGATCAAAGAAGTGGCAGAAAGGGTGAGAGAGCTCAGGGATATTCTTAACATCAGCTTAGAGGACATGTCGTCCTACCTCAGGATAAGCCCGGAGAAATACCTGAGATACGAAAAGGGCGAGGAAGACATTCCGGCCAGCATCTTATACGAGATCTCCCACAAGCTCGGCGTGGAGATGAGCATTCTTCTTACGGGCGAAGCGCCGAGGATGCACTATTTCACCGTGACCAGAAAGGGACAGGGAGTTAGCGTCGAAAGGAGGAAGCAGTACAAATACCAGAACCTGGCCTCCAATTTCATCAACAAAAAAGCCGAGCCCTTCATCGTGACGGTGGAGCCGAAGCCCGAAACCTCCGGGATCCAGACCAACTCGCATCCCGGCCAGGAATTCAACTACATTCTGGAAGGCAGCCTCAAGCTGATCATCAAAGATAACGAGTTCATCCTTGAGGAAGGCGATTCCATCTATTTCGATTCGGGCTGCGAACATGCAATGGTAGCCCTCGGGAACAAGCCGGCTCGCTTTTTGGC
The DNA here is from genome assembly GCF_021023085.1 of Methanooceanicella nereidis. Taxonomy (NCBI): domain Archaea; kingdom Methanobacteriati; phylum Methanobacteriota; class Methanomicrobia; order Methanocellales; family Methanocellaceae; genus Methanooceanicella; species Methanooceanicella nereidis. Next base: position 112,432 of record NZ_PGCK01000006.1, read on the forward strand.
CATAATCATGGGATAAAACAGGGTATTGAGAGAAAAGAGGTTATAAAGCTGATAAATGGAGTAAAATATGTCACTACTTGACAGGTTCTTATACAAAACGGAATTTGAATCATATAAAGATTTCATAGAAAATTACCGCGTAAAGGTCCCGGAAAACTTCAACTTCGCCTTTGACGTGGTAGACGTTATCGCACAGGAGACTCCGGACAAGATCGCCCTGATATGGTGCGACGATAATGATGCCGAGAAGATCATTACCTTCGCAGATATGAAACTCATGAGCGACAGGGCGGCTAACTTCTTTAAAAACCTGGGAATAAAGAAAGGCGACGGAGTAATGGTAGCCCTTAAGGGAAGGTACGAGTTCTGGTATTGTATCCTCGGCCTTCATAAGATCGGCGCTATCACCATTCCGGCGACACACATGCTCACCAAAAAAGACCTGGTGTACAGGATCGAGCTGGCTGATATTAAAATGGTCGTGGCCGCCGACGATAAGTCGCTCATCAAGTCAGTGGACGAGGCGCAAAAAGACTGCGCCGATATTCTTAAAATAAAGGCAGTCGTTAACGGAAAACATGACGGCTGGATAGACTTTGACAGCGAGATCGAAAAGGCCGGTGACGATTTTGTGCGGCCGTCCGGGAACGAGGCAGTGAAAAACGAGGATGTATCCCTGCTTTACTTTACTTCAGGCACTACAAGCCTGCCAAAGATGGTGATACACAACTTCGTTTACCCTCTAGGCCACATGCTTACGGCAAAATACTGGCAGAACGTCATCGACGACGGGCTCCACTTCACGGTAGCTGACACCGGATGGGCGAAAGCGGTATGGGGTAAAATATACGGCCAGTGGATAGCAGGCACGGCGGTCTTCGTTTACGATTACGAGGTCTTCAATCCTCAAAAGCTGTTAAAGAAGCTCGAGCAGTACAAGGTCACGACATTCTGTGCCCCGCCGACGATATACAGGTTCATGATCAACGAGGATATGACCAAATTCGATTTCTCTAACCTGAAATACTGTGTCGTGGCAGGCGAGCCCCTTAACCCCGAAGTATATAATAAGTTCCTGAAATACACAGGGCTAAAGCTCATGGAAGGGTTCGGGCAGACAGAAATGACCGTAGCAGTTGCCACATATCCATGGATAGATCCCAAGCCCGGCTCGATGGGCAAACCTTCGCCCGGATACAATATCGAGCTTATCAACTTAGACGGAAAACCCTGCGAGGTAGGCGAAGAGGGCGAGATAGTCATCAATACCGTCAAAGGGATACCTGTGGGGTTATTTGACGGGTACTATCGCGATGAAAAGAAAACGTCGTCTGTCTGGAATAACGGATATTACCATACTGGCGACATGGCCTGGATGGATGAGGACGGCTACCTGTGGTTCGTGGGCAGGTCTGACGACGTCATAAAGAGCTCCGGCTACAGGATCGGCCCGTTCGAGGTCGAGAGCGCCCTTATACAGCACCCTGCGGTCATAGAGTGCGCTATCACAGCAGTGCCTGACGAGATCAGAGGACAGGTAGTCAAGGCCACGGTCGTTCTTAGAAAAGGCTATGAGCCCGGCGATGCCCTCAGAAAGGAGCTTCAGGACCATGTGAAAAAGGTCACTGCGCCGTATAAGTATCCCAGGATCGTGGAGTTCGTCCCGGCGCTTCCCAAGACCATCAGCGGCAAGATCCGCAGGGTGGAGATCAGGGACAAGGATAAAAAGTAAAGTGGATAATGATGCATGCTGCCGTCGTAGAGACGCATGACGTTTCTACGATGGTTAACCTGTATGTATCCTGGATACCAGACTTTTTTAAGTGTCGATAAATTTTGCTAAAAAACAAATCTTCTCGGGATAATTAATAAAGTATTATATCGGATTGTAGGTAAACATTGAATGTGTCTATTATTTTATGATTCATACATGTACATTAAGGCCGTAATGTAGAATTTACATAATAATTGTGACATTATCCTCATTAGATAATTTATAACATATTATGTGTTTTACCTGATCGGCCATTCGCATATTAGCTTACCGTTAAGTAATTTTTCTAGCGCCAGGTCAACGTCGCCTTCAACACCCTTGTAGACCATCATACCGTTTCCCAGTAAAGTGTTCAGCGAGTCATCATCTATGTCGTAAGTAATGAGATGCGTTACGCCTCGCTCTCGAACGACGTCGGTCGCAGGCCTGCATTCTTCACTTTCATCCTTAAATGTCAGCTTGCCCGCTATCTGGTTGTCCCGGATATAGAAAAGAACGAACTCCGATGCCTTGTCGAAGTTTTCTGATATCATATCATTATACTTCGGTATGCAGACCTTCATAATACCCACCCAATAAAATATTTGGATAATTTAATAATAATACTTTGGCCCGGATAAGTGGATATGATCAGAATCAATAAATAGATAGATTGAATCATAATGAACATACAGACATCCATGATCGGATTCTGGAAAGGCCCATTTTCACAGCAATATTACCAGTATAGACTGCCAAAAAATGATTTAAGGTTACATACCACCAATTTTAGAACGTACAATAAGGTCGAATAGACCTATTAATTACTATTGGAAAATGACCGCCGCATACAAGATACGCAAAAACACTTTTCTCGACATCATAAAAGAGTTACATCGGCCATCTCTACGGGTACTGAACACTGATAAAAGCTTACTATTGGCCTTGCTATAAAATTATTTTAAACCCGGACTTTCAATTTTTTTTAATGATTATTTGATGTTAAAAATAATAAATTACTGTACTTTTTATAAAAATGGTGAATGATAAATGGCAGATATTAGAAAGATACTGGCAATACTCATATTATTGACACTGATATTTGGGTTTGCTTTACCGGTTATTGCCCAGACGTCGGTGCAGAATACTATGCTCGAAAATCTGGCGGCCAATAAAGAATTCTCCACCCTGGCTACAGCCATAAGAGCTGCAGGCCTGGATAAAGTATTGAGCGGAATGGAATCCTACACATTGTTCGCGCCGAACAATGCCGCGTTCGACAAGTTCCCGAAAGAATCGATCAGCGCCCTGGTAAACGATAAAACAAAACTTGGCGAACTGCTGAAGTACCATGTCGTCCCGGGTAAATTGACTTACGCGGACCTCTCAAAAATGACAGAGATCAAGACTGTCGACGGAAAGACATTGCCCATAGGCAGGCAGGACGGGATGGTCACTGTCGACGGAACAAAATTAATGGGACCGGGCATTGAAAGCAAGAACGGCATGATATACCCGATAAGCAACGTGATGACCCCGCCGGGCTTCGCTATGCCGCAGGTCGCAAGGTCCACCGGGATAGAGATGGGATGGCTTCCATGGTTGCTTGGTGCTCTTGGACTGGGATTGATCGCGCTGTACTTCTTGACCCGTGCCGGAAGAAAGGGTTATGAAGCTCCTGAAGCAGCATATGAAAAAGAGAGAGTAAAGGAGCGTGTAAAGCCCTGGTCGGAAGAGACGGAGAGAGCTGAAGAAACGATGAAGAGAGTCAAAGAGTCAGTCTCGGCTTACCGCGAGCCTTCGATATCCGATATCACTAATATCGCCAGGAACCTCGAATTGCCGCTTGCAGGCGATTCGCTGGCAGGGCTGAATAAGCTCATCAGCAACGGCGTATTCAGCGATAAGCAGGATTTCCTTAGCTTCCTGGTAAAGAGCTATTTCCAAAACGACGTGGGTTCCATGATGGCAGGCGGTAAAGAGCCGGGCATATCCTCGATAATGGACATCATTGACAAGACAGGGATAGCCAGAGGATTTTTGGATAGCGATATTAAGAAATACATAGTGCCGCTTTTAATGGCCGGGTTCACAGCAGTATACAATTACCTCCGGAAGCCAGCAGTTAAGCCGGCTTAAAATTTTTTTTCATTATTTTTTATTACCATGACAATATCCTGTACTCATTCTACCCGGATGTCAAAAAGATAACAGGCGCTTGCCATGCATAGAATCAATCCCTGCTGGATCATGCTGTCAAGTTCAGCCTGTGATGATGGGCTGCTTTTGGAATATATGATAAATGCTTGCCTTTTTACCAGTTAAATTATTATAGGTATACAAAAATCAAATATATTTATGACAGATGTGCTGGTCTTACTGGAAAAAGGAGATATGTTCGGCCCGGTATTGCGCAGTTATGGCTATAACAGCCAGCCTATCGTTCCCAATGCTTTCGGGTCTCAGTTCTGCCCTCCGGTAAAACTACTGATCGTTCCGGCAGGGTTCCCTCGTCCGAATTTTTACTCTTTTCTCCGATCCACACTTGAACGTAACAAAGACAGGATCGACAATTTTGTAAGGAATGGTGGAATAGTGTTTTCATACGGAGCGCTCATGGAAGAATATACCTATGACTGGCTTCCGGTGAACGTCAAATATTGTTCCGACCCTAAAAAACAGAGCGTTAAGACCATAAATGTGGACAGCCCCGCAGCTATGATATTTGAGCAGGGGGTGCAGGGATGTGACGGATACCTGAAGGAATTTGACGGCGAGAAAATAATGGCCTCTGAAGACGATAAAGCGGTCCTGGTCCATAAACAATTGGGAGACGGGCATATCATAGTTTCGGGGATGTACGATTTTCCCGGAAAAAGGTTCATCGACTGGGCTTGTTCGCCTGATAGAAAGCCGGTTAAGATATGATGTTCTTTTTTGTGTTCATCAGAGCTTATACTTTTAAAGAACTTAAACATTAATATATTGATTTTTTATTTTTGAGCGTATTTAGGGATTTTTTAAAAGTATGATCATCTTCAAAAGAAATCCTTAATGTACCTGACTCGCCTTTGTGCGCTCCCATGAAAAACTTTTGATGGTCTCTGTAAAAATGGGCATATAACATCAGTTCTGAGATCGATGTTCTGGCATTGTGCCTGTCGGATAGCAGGTAGACACATAACCTCACAGAAACACAGAAACACAAAAATTTTTTAAATGATTTTTTAAGGGCACAAAAACCCAAAGGTTCACTCACCAAACCTCTAAGGCTCTAGCATCACCGTCAATGCACAAACACCTCTAACGCCCGGCTCAACGCTCAAAAACACGAAATCACCAACGCTAAAACAAGGCCCGAACAATTCTCCAAGGGCACGAAAGTTTAACTGCACGGTTGACGTTTCACGATCGATATAATTCTTGATGGATCATGGGGGTACACAAACCGGGATATTAAATTTTAGTGTTATTGGAGAATGTTCGGGCCTTGTTTTAGCGTTGGTGAATTAGAGAGGTTAGTGCGTTGAGCCGAGCGTTAGGGATGTTAGTGCGTTGACGGTGATACTAGAGCCCTTCGTGATTTAGTGAGTAAGATTTTGGGGTCTTTGAGCCCTTAAAAAATCATAAAAAAATTTTGTGTTTCTGTGTTTCTGTGAGGTTATGTGTCTACCTGCCATCCGACAGGAACTACCTAAAAAAACTTCATCTCAAAGACCGGGTAAGTACGACACGTTCTTTCATTCTTAAAACCTGAGCAAGACCCCGCTCATCAAAGATTTCGTGGTGAAAAGGAGACAGAATACAAATGTAACGAATATGTGACCTATATCTAATTCCATAAAGACGCGATCAATCACAAAATAAAGAAAAAAGCTCGTTTTTAATATTAAGCTTATTAGTCAAGGCCTCTTCTAAAATATCTTATGTATAAGATCCTTGATCTCCTTCACATAATCCTTATGCGTATGCGTGCCGTCACAGTATGGCTTGTTCCCCGACCTTCCGCAGCGGCATAAAGTAACACGGTTCCTGGTCTCATACTTGAAACCCTCAGAAGATTCGAACGGTATTCCGCCTTTTAGCCATATAGGTCCAAGAGCTTCCTCTTTCGGGCCCTCTACAAGGCTGACGGATGGCACGAATTTAGGCTCGATAGGCTTCCCTGTCGTTTTATCCCACATCACGAGCCTTCCGGAAGGGCAATTACCGGCTATCTTTATCGCAAGTTCCCTTATTTCAGGGTCATCTGTGAACTTGACAAGGTCCCAGATGCCTCCTGCCCTGTGACAGAAGCGTGCCATGGCGCAAAGCTCTGGAGCGTCGGTTAGATCAACGCCAGGCCCCGGTATCTTATTAGCCAGCTCAAGATATTTTTTACCGCTGGCCGATTCTGTGCCGTTAAAGCCGGTCTCGGTATGAGTACCGTCGCAGTACGGCTTGTTCTTTGACTGGCCGCAGCGGCAAAGTGCGTAGGTTTCCTGTACAGGGAACTCTTCACCTTTGCTCCATTCAAGGGGGACGCCGTGATCGTCAGTTACAATGATCTCCTTTGCCAGTGGCAGACCACCCGTAACAAGATAAGGCCCGTCCTTTGTCACAACGACTTTGACATTCTCCTTTTTCTGGACATCGGAAGAAGTTTGGACAACCTCCTGCCCGGTATAATCTTTTTTATCGTTGATCATAATATAACCAAAATAATGATATTAGTGTTTATTATTAAATAGCTTATCTAAGAACGGATTTTATGACCGGATAAGTGAAAGTAAGCCTGATCTGATAAGTCTTTAAAGATCATTATCAGTAAAATAAAAATTAGATCATTTAATGATAAAACGTAAAAGACAAGAAACACTTATTTTATTCGAACTTTGAAAAATATCAGGAGAATATTGAATTATTTTTATCGAATAGAGCTCTTAACGTATTTCAGTATATTTAATATTAATTAAGAGGATAATTAAACTATAAAATATTAAATAGAATCGGTAACTTTATTTACATTTGTTAATTTAATTTAATTTCGGTAAATTATGGCTGAAAGCTTAAGCAAATATTACTTTTCAACAAAAGATCTTGCGACCATCACAATACTGGGCGCCCTTGGAGGCGGTTTTTCTGTATATATGGGCTACATAATCGCCGAGATCTTTAACATCATGAAAGTATGGTTCCCGGTAGGCGAATCTCTAAGCGGCGTCCATTTGATATGGATAGTGCTCGTGCTCGGCATCACTAATAAGAAAGGCAGCGGTGTTATGGCAGGATTGCTAAAGGGATGCGTAGAGTTCCTTATGGGCAGCCGGCTCGGCATATTCGTCGTTGTCCTGTCATTGCTTGAGGGCCTGTTCGCCGAGCTGGGTTTCTGGCCTTTCAGGAAGTACAGGAAACTAGCATATATTATGGCGGGTGGCATCGGCACTGCATCCAACGTAGTGACTTTCCAGCTCATATCGCCGTTCCAGGACATGTCTCTCTTTGCGCTGGCCACCTTCATGGCATTCATATCCGGAGCAGTATTTGCCGGCATATTAAGCCTGGGCGTCGTCGACAGCCTGGAAGATGCGGGGATCCTGAGAAAGGAGAAGAACAAGAAGGAAGGGATACGCATCACGGCTACCAAAGCCGCGGCTATCCTTGTCGGCCTGTCGATGATCATCATGGTCGGCTCTGTAGTATTTATGCCGCCGCAGCAAACGCCGGATCCATCAGTACAGGACCCTGCAGCGACTCCCGTAGATGATAAAATGATGAAATTTACCGTTACGGGCAGTGTAAATAATGAAAAGGAATATAATTTCTACGATCATAAAGAACACTTTGTCGTAATGGAATCACAGGTCATATGCAACCCGCATAAACTAACGAACTATACAGGGCTGCCGTTAAAATTCATACTTGAGGATGCGGGAGTGAAACCCGAAGCCACAAAAGTGGATATCGTCGCCTGGGACAGTTACTATAACACATTCGATCTTTCAAAGGCGATGAGCGATGATGTCATTATGGTGGACACTGGCGGGCAGCTCAAGATCATTGCCAATGGCTTAAGCCAGGAATACTGGGTCGGGATGATAAAGACGATAAGAGTATATTGAGGTCGTGATATATTGGATACCCCCTGGGAAAGCGAAATGAAAAAAGTCTTTTCGGACCTGAAGGAAAAATATGCTGTCAGCGGCCGCGCAGGACAATTCATAGATAAGGCGGTACAATATCATGGATTTCCCGCCCCCGGTGTCATCCTGGGAGCTTATATGATAGACCTTGCGCTGGAAAAGCTCGACACCGGCCCCGATGAAAAGCTATTCGCCATAGCTGAAACAAGCAAGTGCCTTTCGGATTCCATCGGCATCATAACGGGCTGTACTCCGGGCAGCAGTAAATTTTTATTATTCGATACAGGCCGACTTTCGCTGGCGATAGGAAAAGACGATGGTACAGGCATTGCGAAATGCGTGCGAGCCTTTGTAGCGCACGAAAAAACCGAAGGATATCCCGCCTTAATGACATGGTATTATAATGAGCCGGACAGTAAAAATGACCTTCCTGCTTTACTTGAGGATATTCTAAAGGCAGGCAGATCCATCCTGTTATGGGAATATGTCAATGCGCCGATCCCCCCGAAGGATCAAGACTGGAAACCGGCTTTTTGCATAAAGTGCGGCGAAATGATCCCTGATAAAAAGCTCGAGAACGGCCTGTGCAAGGCATGCGCTACAGGTTCTTGTTATATTATTTGAAAAGATCAAAAAGATTGAAAAGATGGCCTGGTAGCCATCTTTACCTGTTTTATTCGATCTCGATCGTTACGAGGCCGCCAACCCATGCGCCCTTTGACTCGCCTGGGATGACCGCTTTCAATGTCTTGTCTTCCTCGATAGCGATGATGGCGTCCTGGGATGCGGTGATGTTAGCTATCGGGAGCGACTTTGAGTAACCGTCAGCGCCGATCATTGTTGCGCTGGCTGCACCGCCCTTAAGCTTTGCGTCTTCCAGAAGTTTACTGTAGGATACGCCGGTGTATGTCATCATAACACCATCTTTGCCTTCGACGGATATGGTCTTGGTCCCGTATGCGTTGAGGTCGGCCATCGTCAGGTCAAGCTGGTTGTCTACGTTCCCCTTGACCGTTAATACGACCGGCCCGGGCTCTGGCGTCGGTGTCGCGGCCGGAGTTGCCGTCGGCTGAGTGCAGCCGGAAATAGCGACTATGAACGCGACCATTGTGATCAATAAAAGTATTGATTTTCCGTTTAGTTTCATATTATACCTCCCTTTGGAAAAGATTGGATAGTAATATTATGATATAACGATATAAATGTAATGTTACTAAGAATGATTACATAGAAAAATGTAATAGATCCAGTAATGTTCGAATAAAATTAAAATATTAGTATGCATTCTGAAAATCTTTAAAAAATTACAAGAATATTTATAAACTTTCTTCGGAAAACTTTTCATATTATCATTTTTTAGTTAGCTGATCCTGACATAATTCATATATAATACGTCAGATATTAAACAATTTATCTTAAAGGTGTGTCAGGTGGATCAAATAGAGATAATCATTAGAAATCTACAGTTATGGCCATTTTTCCTCATCATATCTTTTATTATCGGATTGGCGGCAGGAGCATACGCATTTCTTCTACATTTCATAAAAAATAAGTATGTAACATATAGTATTCCATTCGTATTGATCGCTATATGGTTATTATGGGAAGCAGCCCAGGAATATCCGGGGCCAATGCTCCCGCTCATAAACATTAGCGCATTTTTCCTGATATATCCTATGGCTGTGGTCGCGCTTTATCCTATTGCGGACTATTTTATCAAACCAAAGAACGGCTGGTTGATCGTGCTTATCGTAACAACTTTAGCCATGTTCACGAATTTTTTAGCAGGCTACGGGGAAGATGTCATACCTGTGATGACGGATGCACCTCCGACTTACCTGGACAATCTGATCAAAGGAGCTACGGGAATATTGAATTATATGACATATGGGATGATTTTTTATATTATCATTATACTGATAGCTAAAATTTTTAAATTTAAAAAGAAGAGTGGCTAGAATAGATCATTCAAAATAATTAGTGTTAAGTTTAGATAATAAAATTATCAAAAGACGTTAGAGGATAACAATACAAACGGGATGAGATATTAGTATTTATGAAAGTCATCTTATACGGCCAGGATATTAAAACCCGGTCTTCTGCACTTCCATCAGTTTTCCCGCCATATGATCTTTAAAGGCATCTTCTGCCGTACCCTCGGCCCCCATGAACACTTTGACTCCCCGGTCATGCAGTATGCTTTTCATACATGGCCCTATGCTTCCTGCCAGCACGACATTAACGCCATTATCTGCCAGGAAATCGGCAGCTTTCTTTTCGCCTTCCTCTGAAGGAACATTATGAAGAACGTCGACAGAAACTATCTTATCTTCCTCCGCTTCCAGGATAACGAAATATTCGCTCTTTGCAAAATGTTCCTTGACCGGCGATGAAAGACCTTCGGGAGATGTTATAGGTATCGCATACCTTGTCATATAATTATACTATTTACAGGTCAGGCTTTAAAGTTAATCGTATAAGTTAGCATTAGTTATGACGTTAGGGAAAATACTGACTTCTTCTCAGCATATTTTTGTCAGGACTTTATCTTAATAAAATTGATATATGGCCGTTTAATAATAGAGATATATGCCACATCAGTTTACGATCAAAGGGTTAGATAAAAATAAGTACCCCGAGGTCTACGATTCGATAAGCAGGGTCATGGGCTATTATGGCATTGATAAGATCAGTTTCAAGTATCCCGTGTTTTTTAAAAAATTAAATCTCATAAAGGGACAGTCCCTTATGGGGGATTCGATAAAAATATCCGAAAGGTCATTATCATTTTTGGAGAGCCTGGACTATGAGGAGAGAGATAGCGTACTTGCTCATGAACTGAGCCATGTTTATAACAGGGATGAAGTTTTATACACATTGATCTTCGTATTTTTGATATTCCCGTTATTCATTTTTGAACTATCATTGTTAATATTATCCTCATTGTTACTGTTCGGGGACATTTTCATCATATCGCTCATTATTGCCGGTATGCTGGTTTTTATCTTAAGTGTCAGGTTTTTTATGTGGGTATCGCGCAATTCGGAAATAAGATGCGACAGAGACGCCGTTTTAAAAATAAAAAGACCCGAAGCATTTAAAAGAGCTTTGATATCCTATTATAAGAATATAGACAGGTCGCAGGGCCGTCCGGGGATACCTGTAATACTGTTTAGCCTATTGTTGCTGGTCTTTTATTTTGTAGCGGGAAGCTCGCATCCGACCTTAAAAGAAAGGATAGAGCATATGGACCATGTAGGAAAAGCGATAGTACAACAATAATTTAAGATATGCATCCAAATCTACAAAATACATTTTTAAAAAATTCTTATTTTATCATATATTTTTTAAGGATATCATAGAGTCCGGGAGTTTCAGGAAGAAACTTTTCCTTCCCCAGTTTTTCACCTAATTCTTTCATCGTCATAAAAATGCCCTGTCTGATCTCTCCGGGATCGATGATCAGCTCTCTGCAGGTCATAAAAGCATATACGTTGACATTTTCCTTATCATTTTCATCGAATCTCTTTTTAAAACTGGTGATAAAGATCGGTCTTTCGACTATGCCGGCTTCTTCTTCAACTTCCCTGATGACGGCATCCTCGTATGTTTCTCCGGCATGGACGTGCCCTCCGAAGACGATACTCCAGTAGCCGGGATAGAACTCTTTGTTCATAGTTCTTTGGTTTACGAAAACCCTGTTCTCTTTATCGAATATATAGAAGAGAACGCTTCTATGGACATGACCTTTCGAATGGACCTCTTTTCGCGTAGCGCGACCGATCACTTCATCGTTATCGTTTACAATGTCGAAAAATTCATCCATTAAAATTAGAGTCTATCTTTTACTATAAAAAATGAGTTGATATGGATCTGTATGCGGCGCGTTAAAAAAAATGATTAAAAAATGAAAATATAGACGTTCCTTTAAGAAAAATCCGGGCAAATATTATTATTAAAATGATAATATTTTCAGTTTGTAAGGTATTATTGGCACATACTTTCAAATTTGTAAATATTTTTGAGTAATTTCACAAAAGTATTAAATACTAAAATATGGATTATTTCATTTGTACATAATAAACAATAGCGTGCTTAGCGCTTAATTGGGGGGTATATAGTGAGTAATCAATATTTACATGAATCAGCTACCGGCATTTTGGTCGGCTTTCGCAGATGGAATCCATTATCGACGGCGGCAATCGCGCTAGTCAAAGTAGATAACCGCATCATAAGAGTGCCTATTGATTGCAGGCAGATACCGCACATACTGAAGGAATATCCCGAAGGAAGTAATGTGACATTAAAATTTTTTGAAAATAAATGGCACATAGTGAGCGAGATCACATCCGCGTACGAACTTCAGGTTGACATGGTAGTGATGCCGTTTAATAATGTTAAGGCATAAATATACCATAAAAAATTACCGGAAGATGCCGGATCCAATCTTTTTTTAATCGTATTAATTTATTGTGTAAGACCGTTATTTAGAAATTTTCCTGCGCTCTTTTAAGAAAATATCAATGAACTGGAATACTTTATAAAGCACATAGAAAAATGCAATGAATAAGATCAATGATAAAAATACCAGGACGATCTCTTGATAACCTATCATTCCCATGATATTGACACCATAAATATATTTTAATTCATATAGGTGTATAAAATATTTCTGTCATGATCCAATAACCGTTTTAATACATCTGAGGAAAATCTTAAAAGTCGTAAACACCCTAAAAATTGCTGTACAGGGAAAGTTCAGTCATTTTATCGAGATTTGTAAAGAATCGTCCCGGATATAAATTGTAGAATAATAAATTAACCGGCCATTATTGCAGTTTAATGACGAAATTTATTAATACTGATAAAAAAATCTGGTTTTTAAAAAAAATTTATGCTCAGTTATTGCGTTACCTGAAGGTAAGACAGATCAAGCTTTTTCAGCACTTCGTCTGCATTATCCCTGAATTCCTGCTCTACCTGTCTGATATAAGCCTTCTCATAGTCTCTTCCTAAGAAACGGTTGCATATACCTGTAGCTTGCGCTAATACACTTTCCCCAATCATTTAAATATCCCCTACTTTAACAGCACTTGCAGTGCTGTAATTTTTATTTATTATACAAGTACATATAAAGCTTTCTATTATACTAATTTAAAAAATAATTATTTGGTTTATTTACATTTAGTGGAAAAACATCTGCCTATTTATAGATGTATAGCTTATTGATATATATCAAAAAGATATATGTTGGTGATCCTAATGCCATCAGCGATGATCCATTACTTTTCGGGCACTGGCAACACGTACCATACAGTGAGCCTGATCCGGAAAAAGCTGGAGGATTCGGGTTATACGGTCGCCGTCAACCGTGTCGAATGCGGCACCATGCCTCCTGAAAACAAATATGATTTACACGTATTCGCATTCCCGGTATACGCGGCGGACGTCCCGGACGTTATGATAAAGTATTTACACAGGCTGCCACCGGGAAACGGGTCGAAGGCAGCGGTACTGTCAGTGTATGGTAAAATATTCCAGGACCACAGGTTCCCCGGCGACCAGGGAGATCCGGGCTCTTCTTATGATCACGCGCGCTCGATCATATCGAGAAAGGGATATGACGTGCTGCTCACCGGCGGCGTAGGATATCCACATAGTATAACGCAGTTCATACCTCCTCCTGATGAGGCCGAGGAATTAGCGATCAAGGCATCATCGGATGAAAAAGTGAAAATGTTCGCTGACAGGATCGTGGCCGGGGATAGGGATGTGAAAAGCCCCGGTTTGATAGTAGCGTTGTTATCATATCCTTTCGGATTTTTATATGGCCTGATGGGAAGGAGAGGCCTTGGCAAGATGTTCGTGGCCGACAGTAAATGCATTTCCTGCGGGAAATGCGAAAAAGCCTGTCCATCGAAGACTATCACTTTGATCAATAAAAAGCCCTCGTGGAACTGGGACTGTCAGGGATGCCAGCGCTGTATCAACATATGCCCTGTCAAAGCCATTCAGACTTCGATAATGAGGCTGGCCATAATGTGGCTGGGTATCCCGGCATTGCTTATGGCATACTGGATAGCGGGGCCTCTTGCCGGACATTATTATCTGAAGCCGGATTGGCTGCCGGGAATAATGTATGATGTGTTCCTTTTCATGCTTGGGTGGACAGTACTGCTCTATCCTGCCGATAAGCTAATTCTTGCGCTGGAATTTGTCCCGGGCATCAGGAAGATCATGGAATTAAGCTTTACAAGGAAATATCGCCGCTACCTGGACAGTGAGTTTAAACCTTTGAACGGCTGTGAGAAACGACTGTAAGTTTACTGGAGGTATGAATGCCTAAAGACAACATGGCCAGATATATTATCCTGGGCTTGCTAAGCCAGGGCCCCAAATCGGGATATGCCATTAAAAAATGGGTGGAACTATCCATCAGCTATTTCTGGGACATCAGTTATGGCCAGATATATCCGACGCTCCGGCATCTCGAGCAGGAAGGCCTGGCCACCATGAAAATGGAGACGGCTGATAAAGGGCCGAGCAGTAAGGTCTATAACATAACAGATGATGGCAGGGAAGAACTGCGAAAGTGGCTGCGCAGGTCTGAAGAGAAACAATATGAGATACTTCTCAAGATATTTTTTGGCAGCGAGATCTCAAAAGAAGAACTGATAAAAAAATTGGAAGGCTTCATATCAAAAAGAAAAATTGATATCGATGTGCTGGAAAAAGCCGAAAAGGAACTGAGAGGAACCCCGAAAAAAGATCCGAATGAAATTAACATGCTCCTGATAACCACCCTGGGTGTCATGTCCTACAGGACCGAGATCGAATGGAGTATGAGATCTATTGAGATGCTAAAGGACGGTAAAAAACAGAAAAACAAGAAGTGATGCCCTCGCCACGAAAACGTATCACACAGGCTTTACTTAAAGCTCTTTAAGCGAGGATATCAAAGACTTCACGGCATTTTCACGTCTCTCCAGGGCTTCCACGGCGATATCCCTTTGTTTCGGGTCTTTGAACCATCCCTTCGCATTTTCGATAGAACCCTTAAAGTAATCGGCAAGCTTTTCCAGCTTACTTATGACATATGGGAATTTACCCTTGATCGATGCCGCTTTATCGGCACCGTCAGGACATGAAAGCTCATTCAGGTCATTCACGAGGTCTGCGCTGACTTTAAGCCAATCGTTTATACCCATCCCCGCTTTCCTGTTAAAATCATTCTTAGCCCAGGTCCTTTTGAACAGGTCCAGTTCCTCGAACTCCCTGTTCACGGTCATTATAACATTTCTAAGCTCTTTGGCCCGTTCAGAGGCAGTCGTTTTAGCCGTAACGCATGCAGTCACTGCTGTAGCCTGCTTGTTGCCTGGTGCATTCTCAAGCATTCCCGTCTGCATAAGAGGCTTGAATGGATCGGCTGTCTGTCCGTGATATTCTTTCGCGTGCACTATCGCGTACGCAAGGCCTGCGGCGCAGTCCTCCGCCGGCATTAAGCCTTCATATCCGGGATTTACTCCGAGATGAGTGAACTGTTCAAACGTGAGGCCCATGCGGGGGGCTACCTCCGGCACAAATTTATGAATGGCCGGTGTGTCGACCATTCCAGGGGCAAAGTTAAAGACAGACACCCCGGTCCCGTCACCCAGTTCCGATACAAGTGATGAAGTCAAAGACATAAGAGCTGCCTTGGATGCCGAGTACGGGGCGAGATATGCCATTCCTTCGCTGGATAGCATGTTGACTATCACGCCGTCCTTTCGCTCTATCATCGCAGGTAAAAATGCTTTTATCATAAGCAGAGGGCCTTTTAGATTTACTGCCATGACACGGTCCCATGCGCTTACCGGCTGTTCCATCACCGACCCGGTAGTGACGGTTACCGCGTTGTTGACCACTATGTCAGCCTTGCCGAAAGCTCTAAGCGACTTTTCCTTTAGCTCGTTCACGCTTTTTTCATCCGAGACGTCCGTCTTCACAAAAAGCGCTTTTCCGCCCATGGAAATGATCCGCTTTTCCGCTTCCGCGCCTGAATCGCCTATCTCTGCGATCACTACGCTTGCACCCAGCATGGACAGTCCGATGGCAAGTTCTTTTCCTATGCCTCCGCCTGCCCCGGTGATCACGGCTACCTTCCCGGTAAGTGAGCCGAGTGAAAGTCCCAGTTTATCGAGCAATTCTGCCTTCACAATATCAGAGAATGTATCCAGGACCTATAAATAGATTATATCGATCGTATTTTTAAAAATGCCTCGATATGTTCCTGTTTGTAGTTTGTAAGAAAAGCTTATATACATATATTAAGTATACATAACAATTAGTTATAAATATATAACATTAAGTTAACAATAGATAACATAGAGGGTGTAAAATATGTATGATATAATTATACTCGCGATACCTGCGATACTGATAGTCGTTGTGTTCATTTTTTTAGTATGGTATGTGTGGAAGATAAACAAAGAGAAAAAGGCAGGTTTTGCGGTAAAGGACGAAAGGACTGTAAGGATAGAAGGAAAAGCGGCATTGATGACCTTCTTTATCTCGATATATTTCATGCTAGCGCTCCTGTACTACGTTTTCGCCACCGAGGTCCTTGAACTGGGTCTTCCGATCCTGGAAACCGGATGGGCGCTCATCATTTCATTACTGGTGACTATCGGGACTTTTGCTATCCTGCGCTGGTACTACGGCAGTAAAGCTGATCGGCCATGAGGACAAGGATAAAAGAGCTCAGGGCAAGATATGACCTGACACAGGAAGACCTTGCGAAAATAGTAGGCGTAAGAAGGGAGACCATACTGTTCCTGGAGAAGGGTGATTATAACCCTTCTCTAAAACTAGCCCATGACGTCGCCAAAGCGTTGAAAACTACGATAGATGAGCTATTCATATTCGATGATTGATTTAAAATTAAAATTTTTTGGATGATTGTTCTTCAATATTTAAGATGTATTTTTTGTGTCTTTGTTTTTCTGTGAAATTAGTGCTTACCTGCCATCCGAAAGGTACAACATGAAAACATCACAGAGAATTAGGAAGGAATGATTATTAAAATGATGGGCAGGGATCTATATGTATATTTATCTCTGCCCTAATTCCAGTAACAAACTACAGGTCTATCCTTTCGAACTTCCATAACGTTATACCGATAAACACAGCTATCCAGGCCGCCGTCGCGAGGATAGGCACAACCATGATCTGCTGCATTCCGGCGCCCGTGGCCAGACCTGCGGATACAGGGACTAGCGTATGCGGAACAATATACTGGAGAGGCTGGATAAACTGTGACAGCATGCTGCCCATGAACAGGATAAGCATGGGAATGCCGATCACTGCGGCCTTGGAGTTCGAGAATACGCCCATCGCTATGCTCAGCGTCGTATAGAAAAGACATATAAGGCCGAGCACGCACACCGCTGCAAAGTAAGGCACCAGATCTATCGGAGTTCCCTGCACGATGGAGCACAGTCCGTAAGAGATCGCACCCTGGATCAAGACAATTATCAATAATACGCCGATACCGTTAGCGAAAAACTTTGAGATGACGAACGCTTTACGGGATACTGGCTTCGATAAGACCCATGCGGCCGTCCCTGTTTCTCGCTCCTTTAATATCGATTCGTGAGAGATGATGATAGCGCCGATCGAGATAGCCATCGCGGACAGGTTGAAGAAAACCATCATGCCTTCGTGGGCAAGTTCCTCGGGAGTCGATGTGCCAGGAGTGTTCTGCGCGTCAGCCGAGCCTTCCGATGCTGCCATGTTCGGCACGATGAACAGTATCATAGCCACGATACCGTTAACGATGAAAGTCCATATGATCAGCTGCATCAGGATAGATTTGAGGTTCCACCATTCCCCGTTCTCTTTACTCAGCATGTTAGACAGGCCGGTTGTCCAGCCTTTATTTGTCTCCCTGACCAAAGACGAATTAGCAGACATCGTATCAACCCTCCACCATCTTCATAAAGACATCCTCAAGCTCGTACTTCTTGCGCCCGTACTCGACGATCACTATGTTCTCGTCGGCCATCGCCACCTTTAAAATATTCCTTTCCGCCTTTGAGTCGTCCGAAACGCTCACAGTTAAGGTCGTATAGCCGTTAGGCGAGACGGCGTTGACCGAAGATACCCACGGCTGCTGCAGGAGCAGGGAGCTCACGTTCGTAGCGTCGCCTTTTATGACAAGGTTATACACCGCGTTTTCCTTACTGCCGAGAAGCTCTTCTATCGGGGCCTGCGCGACAAGGTTTCCTTTATTCAGTATAGCGACCATGTCGCTGACCCTTTGCACGTCGTCCAGTATGTGCGTCGAATAGAATATGGTCGTCTCGCTCTGCATCTTTTTCATCAGTCCCAGGACGTCCCTCCTGCCCATCGGGTCAAGGGACGCAGCAGGCTCGTCCAGTATCAGCAGGTCGGGATTGTTTATCTGTGCCTGGGCGATCCCCAGGCGCTGACGCTCTCCGCCTGAAAATCCTTTTATAGGCCTGTCGGCTTTATCGTCAAGCCCGGCCATTTCAAGTGTCTCCTCTATGCGCGACTCGACCTCTTTCTTTGGGCCTTTAAAAAAGAACCTTGCCGTGAACCTCAGTGTTTCACGGGCGGTCATATGCTCATAATAGCGCGGGTCCTGTGCAAGATAGCCTGTCCTGTGCCTGATGTCTACACTGTTATTAAAAGCGTCCATGCCAAAGACCTCACAACTGCCGCCCGTCGGTTGTATCAGTCCCAGTATGAGCTTGATGGTCGTCGTTTTTCCTGCGCCGTTCGGACCCAGGAAACCGAAGATGGAGTTTTTGGGGACTTTGAGGTCTAGCGAGTTTAGCACAGGTTTACCGTCATAGGATTTGGTAAGACCTTTCGTGCTTATGATAAGGTTATTGCTTTCACTCATTAGTATCATTCCTCTTATGAACGGCCTCATCAATTCTAAGGATGCATGCTTAAGAGCTTCACTATTATTTTTATATATAACTCGTCAATATATGTCAGTTATATGTATATATTTTTAATAAGTAATAGAAACAGGCAAATTATATAGTTTTTTCCGGGTGGAAAGATCAGTTGTCAAATATTTAAAATTAGGAGCATGTAGCCATATTTTAAATTCGTCACTGATCAATGACCGCATAATTATATGTATTAAATTTGATAAAAATAATTAAATTTTTAATTCATACAATTTTTAGATAGGGGACTGCAGGAAACATTCGTTCCATGTTCACATATTTAAAATAATATCTTCAAAACGGTTCGTAGTTAAAGCAATCTTTATCATATTTACACTATTATGTAAGTCCCCGAAATTTACTAAGAAGTGATATACATGGATAAATTTTTAGCTGCGATCAGTGCGGTCGCAATTATCTTGATAGCAGCCGGTGCAGGCATGCTGATAATGTTCGGAGATGACGTAAAGACAACACCGGTGGCGACACCGACCCCTAAGCCCTCGGGGAACCCGTGGGATTCGATACCGGTATACACAATAAGCGGTGCTGAAGATATCGCAAAAAAATTTGTGACGGATGACGAGACCTTCAAGTTTGACGGCATGATCGATACGTTGAACGTCAACGGCGTGCAGGCCACTGTCCCGTGCGGATACGATGTCATCGTTGAGTTCAATTGCTCGTATGGAGGCTATGGCGACAGGACCGGGAACACGGTAACGGATGCCATAACACCGCATAAGGCAGTCATATCGATACTCAGGAACAATGTTACAGCGGCCGTATTGGACGAGACATACGATATGGTAACGGAAAAATACTTAAAAGCATAAAAATTTTTGACCCGGCATTAACGCCGGGTTTTAATCGATCCTTAAAATACGGAACTTTACGAATTACTTTTCCAGTATGTATTATTACCCGAACATACCAGATGCGAACCGGCCGGCACCTGTAAAAATACCAGGACCATGCTTAAAATATCTACAGAAGACCCTATAGAGTTCAATAATATGAGGAATATCATTAGCGGGCTCAAAGTTCCGGTTATACCCAGTATTATGGGAAGTATTATGGATAGTATAAAGAAAGGCGCGATAGAGATGATAAGATATCTCTTTCTTGTCAACACTTCTTCCGTATAAACGTACCCGCCGGCATAGGTAATGCCTGCGTAGGTCTTATCTGACCGATAAAAATCCGGGATAAAGATCAGGTGAGTGAATTCGTGTATTATCAATATTAATAAAATACCTAAAATGTCTATCAGGTTGATAGTGATCGATAGGTTATTTAATATAAGTCCGGTATCTAAAAAAGGTATCGTCGTGAACGTTTTTATTATAGATATCGTGATCAAGGCGTTTATCGCCATAAATGGAATTGATGCCATGATAGCCGTTAATACGTTCTTTGGCTCTTTTAACAACACCCATTGATCATTGATCAGACAGGAATGTTTTCTGTTATCTGTTTTAGGTATTTTGGTAATTATCTTTATGGATATCCCCATCCGAATAAGAACATAATATTTTTATATATCAGTTACAGCATATTGTTCTTAATATTAGTTCTATGAAGTTACTTATTATAATAATGATTTTCGCCTGTAGATATCTGATATTTTTTGATGGTTTTGTGGAAATGGTAACATTTATTTAATACTTTATCTTAACTCTGTTTATGGAAAAAAAGTTGGATTGTCCATGCCCTAAGACACAATGTGAGAGACACGGGTACTGCGACGTATGTAAAGAGTTCCATATTGCTAAAGGGAGCCTGGCATTTTGCTTGCGGCCAAAACCGTCAATTATCGATAAGATCAAAAAATTTTTAGGGATGTCCTAAATTTTTTTCTTAGACATTGGCCTGTTCGCATAATATACAGCTAACCCACATTCGGGAACCAGTAAAAACCGATACTCGTGGGAAGGCTTATCATGTATAGTAATGCGATGAAAAATATGATGAACGCTAGCGAAAGCATGGATAACCTGATCCGCTCCGATTTCCATTTTGTAGACGTACTCCCCAGGAACAATACCAGGGCAAAAAACACAGTGTCAAGGATATAACTATCCGCGATCTCATTCGCTTTTCTTCCCCTGTCAAAAGCAGCGCTGGCCGCTTCGCTGAGCCTGATACTCTCCAGCCCTTCCCTTACCTCATATTCAGGCAGCGAAAAAGGCGATTTCGGAGGTATATTATCTTCTACGCCCGTGCCTGCCAGAGCAAGCCATGCCTCAAAAGCCGGGCGGAATTCATCTCTGAACCTGGACTTTAAAAAATCCGCCCTTAACGTATCATTACTGCTTACGGCATCCACCCATTGCAAAAATAGTGTGACGTCTATGATCACATTAGTATTGGCAGCGGTAGTATTGCGTATGGATTCGGTGCGTATCGTATTGGCAGAGCCGAACTCAAAGGCCTGTATACCATTCCATTTGTTCGCTTCATAGACACACCATGCTGAAGAAACTGTGGCCAGTGCAAGTAATACGGCCGTAATAGCTTCAATTGTGACACTTTCATGTATCCATTTTAATAGTCCGGAACTATCGCGCATACTTCCTGATCAATAATTATACATTTATATATAATATAATTTATTATTATATAAGCCAAATTCCCTTATAACAGGCAATGATACTGGAGTTAATAATGGATAATATGTTTATTTCAAGTTTGGATCATATCTTTTCGATTAGTATTTCTATAAAGCGACATGATTGAAACCCGGAACAAGTGATCTCAATGAATGGCCAGTATAGAAAGGATGTCAAAATAGGCCTCGAAGTCGACATAGTGTTGAAGGAAGACCAGCGCACGGGTAAAAGAACAAGAGGCATAGTAAAAGAGATACTGACGAACTCATCCCATCATCCGCACGGTATTAAAGTAAGGTTACAGAACGGGCAGGTCGGAAGAGTGCAGGAGATCATCGGCCCTAAAACTGGCTAAACAGATAAACATAATTACATATAAATATTTTATTAACGCATAAGAAATTATTTTTAATTAATATTTACTTATGTATTATTTTTTATATCAATTTATTTTAAAAAATTTACCAAATTTATAGATATATTTTCTAAATATAGACTGATACTTCCATAACATATCAAACTTATGTAGCCCTATTACTACTAAAAAGAGTAAAATAACAGCCATTTTAGGAAAACGGACATATTTAACCGTTAATTAGCATGAGCGGAGAATGAAAAAATAACCAAAAGATATAAATAAGAATGAAAAGACCTTATTTTTAACAAAAATGACAGAAATATAGGTTTTTAACTTTAAAAGGGTAGAAAAAATGAGTTAAAAATAAATATAATAATTATAATTAGCGAGGTTTTTTATGGAAAATTCAGGGGTAGAAGAGAGAAAAGTAAAGGTCAAAGTAGAGGATCTATCAAAAATTTTCGGGCAAAAACCTCAGAAGGCACTTGAATTGCTTAAAAAAGGCAATAAAAAAAAGGAAATTTTTGAAAAAACCGGACAGAACGTCGCGGTCAATAACGTCTCCTTCGAAGTATATGAGGGAGAAATATTCGTACTTATGGGATTATCCGGATGCGGAAAGTCCACGCTTCTTCGCTGCATAAACCGTCTCATTGAGCCTACGGCAGGCAAATTGTTCATAGACGGGCAAAATGTCCTGGATATGAATGAAGAGAAGCTGAGAGAACTGCGGAGAAAGAAGCTCGGCATGATATTCCAGAGTTTCGCGCTCCTGCCCCACCGCACAGTCCTCGACAACGTCGCTTTCGGCCTTGAGATACAGGGCATGCCTGTCAGCGAGCGCCGCCAGAAAGCAACGGAGGCCATCAAGCTTGTCGGGCTCCAGGGTTACGAGATGAGCAAACCTTCGGAGCTTAGCGGCGGGATGCAGCAGCGTGTCGGCCTTGCAAGGGCGCTCGCAAGCGACGTCGATATCCTTTTGATGGACGAGGCGTTCAGCGCTCTCGACCCGCTTATCAGGCGAAATATGCAGGATGAGCTGATCGAGCTTCAGGAAAGGGTGAACAAGACCATCATTTTCGTCAGCCACGATCTGGACGAGGCGTTAAAGCTCGGGAACCGGATAGCACTGATGAAGGACGGGTGCATAGTCCAGGTCGGAACGGCAGAAGAGATACTTACAAAGCCGAGCACAAAATTCGTCGAAAAATTCGTAGAGAGTGTCGACATGGCTAAAGTGCTGACCGCAAAGGACGTCATGAAAAGGCCGGAACCTTTGCTGGCGCTTGACTCCGGGCCCACTAACGCCCTGCGCCTGATGAAAGAGTACGGCATATCCAGCGTATTCGTCGTAGCAAAGACGCGACAGCATAAAGGCCTCATTGTGGTCGACGATGCGATGCGGGCAAAAGAGGATAACAGGCCTATTCAGGACATACTCATCAAGGATGCGCCGGTTGTCACGCCGGATACGCCCGTATCTGAGATCATCCCTAAGATCGCGGATTCAAAATACCCGATAGGAGTGGTCGATTCGTCCGGAAAGATCAAGGGCATCATTGTAAGAGGTTCCGTGCTGGCAGCTCTTGCCCGCATGGAGGTGGATGCCTTATGATGGTCCCGAAGATTCCTATAGGAGAATTCATTGAGATACTTGTGGACTGGATCGATACGAACTTAGGATGGCTCCTTGACGGTATCAGTGCCGGGCTGGATTTTTTTGTAAGCGGATTCCAGGATATCCTTCTTTTGATACCGGCCCCCGTGTTGATCCTCATCATTGCTGCGATCGTATGGTTCGTCACAAAAAAAGACATTAAGATAGTCATACTTACGGCGTTAGGCCTTTTACTCGTGTGGAACCTGCAATTATGGCCTGAGGCAATGGAAACGCTTGCCCTCGTCATATCGTCGGCGATCCTCACCCTCCTGATAGGTATACCTCTCGGCATCCTTGCCGCACGGAACGATATAGTGGACAGGATAATTCGGCCGGTGCTTGATTTAATGCAGACCATGCCGTCATTCGTCTATCTTATCCCCGCGGTCATATTCTTCGGCCTCGGTAACGTGCCCGGCATGATCGCGACCGTGATATTCGCGATGCCGCCCGCGATCCGCCTCACAAGCTTGGGCATTCGCCAGATACCGAATGAACTGATCGAAGTATCGGACTCGTTCGGCGCTACGTCAAACCAGAAGCTGATAAAAGTACAGCTTCCAGTGGCGCTGCCGACGATAATGGCGGGCGTCAACCAGTGTATCATGCTTGCGCTTTCAATGACTGTAATTGCCTCCATGATAGGTGCGGGAGGCCTTGGGCTGAACGTACTTATCGGCATACAGAGAGTAGACATCGGTGGCGGCTTTGAAGCAGGGCTGGCCATCGTCATCATCGCTATCATACTTGACCGGATAACACAAAATCTGGTCAAGTCATGAAAAATTTCCCGGCCTTGAATCAAGGCCGAAAAAATAAGGGGTCGAAATTCGGCCCTTTTCCGCCCAATAGCGGCTTTAAAAGAGCAATATTGGATGTGAAAAGTGTGTTAAATAAAGCTAAAAGTTACATAGTATTGTTTGCGATCGTTTGCGTTATGGCGGTCCTGTTAGCGGGATGCGTAGGCCAGGGCGCCGAGGAGCAAACAACAAAAGGTAAAGTTACTATTGGATACGTTCTGTGGGATTCAGAGATAGCCAGCACAAATGTCCTTAAACAGGTCTATGAACAGGCTGGCTATGAGGTGGAGCTTAAGGCAGTGGATGCAGGTCCGCTGTACCAGGCCGTTGCGAACGGCGACGTCGACTGTACTGTCTCTGCATGGCTGCCGTCCACCCAGGCTAATTACTGGGAAAAATACGGCAAAGACATCGACCTCGTCAGGCACAATCTTGACGGGGCCAAGGTAGGCCTTGTGGTTCCATCCTATGTTACGATCGACTCGATCGCTGAAATGAACGATGTCAAAGACAAGTTCAATGGCAAGATAACAGGTATAGAGCCCGGCGCGGGCATCATGTCTAAAACAGAAGAGGCTATAGGCGAATACGGCCTTGACTACCAGATAATGCCCAGCAGCAGCGCAGGCATGGCCGCCGAGCTTAGTAAGGCGTACAAGAACAATGAGTGGATCGTTGTGACCGGCTGGACGCCGCACTGGAAGTTCGCCCGATTTGACCTTAAATACCTTGAAGACCCCGAGGGGATCTATGGCGGCGAGGAATTCGTCGGAACCCTTGCACGTAAGGGACTTAAGGACGATAAGCCGGGAGTTTACGCCATTCTTGAACAGTTCTACTGGACTACCGCAGACATGGAGTCCGTCATGCTGGACATAGAGGAAGGCACGTCTGAGGAAGACGCGGCAAAGAAGTGGGTCGACGCTAACCAGGATAAAGTAAAAGCGTGGATCGGAGAATAAGCCGGACATCAAATCATTGGCGGGTGACAAACCTGCCTTTATTTTTTTATATAGCGATTAAAGTTTATCGCGCGCGATCATTTTTATCGGAGAATTATTAGTCTATTGGTGATCTTACATACTACAAAGAATAATATAGACCACAGTTTTTCACCACGAAGTACACAAGGGCAACAAAGGAACACGAAGGATTTTTAGAAGTTTAATATATACTTAAAAAAATTGTGGACCCTAGTTACCCTTGTGTACTCCCATGAAAAACTTTTAGATGTCATTGTAAAGACGTGCATATAACAATTCATTACGGGATTGATGTTCTGCCGTTGTGCCTGTCGGATGGCAGGTAGGCACGTAACCTCACAGAAACACAGAACCACAAAATTTTTTTAGAATTTAAGATCGCGAAATCTCTAAAGTTCACTCACTAAACCACAAAGGGCTCCAGTATCACCGTCAACGCACTAACACCTCTAACGCCCGGCTCAACGCTCGAAGTGCTCTAAGTCACCAACTCTAAAACAAGACACGAACATTCCCAAAAACACTAAATTTTAACTGCACGGTTGACGCTTACACGATCGATATCCCTGCCATAGGTCAGGAGAACACAGACCGGGATATTAAACTTTAGTGATTTGGAGAATGTTCGGGCCTTGTTTTAGAGTTGGTGACTCTGAGAGGTTAGTGCGTTGAGCCGGGCGTTAGAGGTGTTAGTGCGTTGACGGTGATACTGGAGCCCTTTGTGGTTTAGTGAGTAAACTCTTAGGGTTTTTGTGCCCTTAAAAAATCATATAAAAAATTTTTGTGGTTCTGTGTTTCTGTGAGGTTACGTGCCTACCTGCCATCCGACAGGCATAGCCATAAAAACATTATCTCAAAGACCATTGAGTAAGACACATTTTCATTCTTAAAACCTGAGCAAGACCCCGCTCATCAAAGATTTCGTGGTTAAGCTAGTGAACCTTAATTACCCTTGTGTACTTCGTGGTGAAAAATAGTGGACCTTTTATCCCTTTGTAGTTAACTTGCTATGTCTTTTTTGTCATCATGTATACTAAGACTGGATGCAAGGCCATTTAAAAATTCTGCGAAATTTTTCATATCGTTTACATCATTGAATCCTGCGTTAGCCCATTTATCGCTACCGCCGCCCTTTCCCTTAAATTCGGCGAGATGATCCTTGAATACCTTACCGCAATTAATTACGAATGCTCCGCTATGAGCGAATAGCAGCCTTTTATCAGGGATGGATGATAGCACAAGTATAAAATCGCCGTTCTGAAGTATATATTTTGCAAGAAGGCTGATCTCGTCGGCTTTTTTATCCTCGAGATCCATACGGATGACTTTTGATCTCGCTAAACCGGCGATCCCCTTTGCTTCCAGGGCAAGCGTTTTTTCCTTTAGATCAGAAAGCTCCTTCTGCAGGCTTTTTAGCTGTGCCATCATAGACTCGCTCCTCGCCGGTATCTCGCCCTCTGACGTGCGATATAGCCTGGACAGTGCCGACACTATCGCATGTTTATCCTGGTAGTCCCGGAGCGCCCTCATTCCGCATTTAAAATAGATACGGGTCTGGTTCCGCATCTTTTCAGCCTTCAGGACTTTTATGATACCCACTTCCCCGGTCCTTGTAACATGTGTGCCGCAGCAGGGAGAGAAATCAATGTTGTCTATCTCCACTATCCTGATGACATCATCCCTGGGAGGAGCCTTGCGAAGAGGGAAATCACTGGCTCCCTCGGGAGATACGAAATGGGCTTTTACGATCAGGTCCCGGTAAATGTATCCATTCGCCTTGTCCTCTATCGTTTTTAAGAGTTCTCCGGAAATGTCGGACAGAGAGATATCAATGGAAACCTCATCATCCCCCAGATGGAAACTTGAAGTCTCCCCGCCGTAAAGATCAAAGACCGATGATAGTATATGCTGGCCCGTATGCTGCTGAGTCAGGTCCCGCCTTCGCACAATGTCTATGGCGCATTTAACGATCCGGTTTTGCGGCTTCCTGTTTAAAACATGATATATCTCGCCGTCTTTTTCATAGACTTCTTCGACCGCTATGCCGTCGATGTTCCCGCTGTCCGCTGGCTGTCCGCCGCCCCCCGGATAGAAGGCGGTTTCTGACAGGATGATAAGAAATTTTTCATCCTTTTCGATAATCTCTTTTACCTCTGCCTGCCACTCAGCCATATACGGCGACCCATAATACAACCGGCGTTCCATGATAGTTCCTGGGATAGGTATTTATGACAAAGTTTATTGACTTTTTCATAGTTCGATGCATAATGCGGGAATTAAATTTTGATATTTTTCCGATCAATAAAAAATATAATAGCTTATTTTTTCTTTTCCTTTTCATCAATTTCTTTGAACACGTCTTTTGCCGCATACATCGCGTTCAGCGCCGCCGGGAAACCTGCATACACAGCCATCTGGATTATCACTTCCACGATCTCCTGCCTGGCGCATCCGGCATTCAAAGCGCCGGTTATATGCGATCTTAATTGAGGTATAGCACCCAAAGCTACAAGGGCAGAGATCGTAACGAGCTCTCTTGTCTTAAGGTCCAGTCCCGGGCGGCTATAAATGTCACCATAGGGAAATTCTATGACGAAGTCTGCCATGTCAGGTGCGATATCTTTCAGTTCGTTTATGATCCTGCCTATACCTTCAGGGTTGATCCTGTCAAGTATCTCTTTCCCGCGCTCGTATCGTTCACCGGTCATCAATTTCACTATCCACTAGTTATATTCATAGGTCAAATTCGGCTTAAGGATTATAAATCATACCCGGGACCATGCTATCCGGTTTAACCCGAATGGATTTTTCCTAAAAAAGGTAAAGGCCTAAAATACCACTTCAGGCCCTGCCCACACTTCCAGTATCTTTACCGAATTATCGAACATCCACTGCGCCGTCACTTTATCCATAGACCCTACGTTCTGGAATGTCCTTCTATGAGTGTCCATGGCACCGCTATCGTCAACCTTGCACAAGACCTCCACGCTGCCAGCGGTTTCTTTGCCGATGTTAAATGCTGTCACGGTCAAGGTCTTTACAGAAGAGTTGTTGGTTGAGCTCGCTGAGATCGAGTAGGTGTAAGTTATTAAAACTCCGTTTTCAAGGAAAGCGTTCACTTTATTGTCAACTACGGAAGTCTTGTTTTGCAGCGTGCCGTATTCCGATAAAAGGTCTTCATAGTCATTAGTTATCTTTATATGACTCTCGTTCAATTCGGAATAGCTGGCCGTAAGCGAAGTATATTTTGACTCAATGTCCAGATACGCCGCGTTAAGAGCGTCATAATCATCCTGCTTTTGCTTCAAGTCGGCATTTTTCTTACCGGTCTCATCATACAGTACATAAACGCCTGCGCACATGACGAGTACGACTATGACAAGTATTACGACCAGTCCGTTCTTTATAAGTGATCCTTTATCTGCGGATCCCCCTTTACCCTGTAAGCTTTCAGTAGATCTTCTATCCACTAAACCATCCCCATAACTGTATACAGTATAATCGCATGTAGTATAAAATTATTATTGATATAAGATATTAAAGAAAAATTTTCATTCATTTTCTGCAGCCTGTCTGCTGTGATCATACCATCCCGGCCTGAGCTTGATAAAAGACGGCCCCGGCTAATATCGGGATAACAAAAACGAATAAGAGAATAAATATCTATTCACCCAGAGCCGGCAACATCACGACAAATTTACAGCCTTTGCTATGATCGCCGTGGACCCGGTCCTCCACCCAGAACCTTCCCCCAAAATCATCCACCAGCATATTGATCAGGTACAGGCCGAATCCTTTGCCTGAGACGCTTCTCCTGGACTGGGATAAGCGTTCGAACAGCTTCTTTTTTAGTTCATCGTTTATACCGGGGCCGTTATCCTCAATAGTGACCATACAATAATCCTTACCATCCTCATTAACGATCTTTTGGACAATATGGATCTCAAGATCACCCTTAGAATGTTTAATGGCATTTCCTGCTATGTTCGAGAAAACATCCCTGAGCAGCTCGTTAGCTTTAACATAACATCGGTCGCAGGGGCGATAACTGACATAGATATTCCTGTCTGACATACCTGAATACTGAGCCTGTACACCCTTGAGTATCCGGTCAAGGTCTATGACCTCAGGCTTGTATACCCCTGCCCTTTCATTCTGTACTTTTCTAATGTTATCGATAAGTTCGGAACTATTCCTTAGCATTTCCAGCGGCTTGTCTATCAGTAATGAATTATCGGTTTCGAGTTTGCCTTCAAGGTCCAAAATATCCTGAGCCAGCTCAAGATATCCCATAGAGATCTGGTTCATGTTGTTGATATCGTGCCCCATAAGGTCCACATAAAGCTCGGCATCGAACTTTGCCTTAAGCAGCTCTTCTTCAGTGCGTTTACGGTCAGTGATATCCTTAGCCATCTCGAATCTGACACTGCGGCCGTCCGGCCACTTGATCATCCGGTCGACTATAAGATAATCTTTGTTCACGATTGAATTATGAAATTCCCACTGGTATGGCTCACCCTTATTTTGAAGTATTATCTCATTGCTGCAAAATTCGCAAGGTGAATCCCTGCCCTGTATCTCCCTGTAGCATATGCCGCCTGTAAGCTCTTTCCCGAATTGTTCTTTCATAGCCTTATTTGAGTACAGTATCTCATAGGTCTCCGGGTCTGAAACATATATCACTTCGTCAATACTATCGAATATCGACAATAACTGGGCTCTCTCGAAACCCAGGGTTTCTTCGGCCATGATCTTACTGGCGATCTCGGTCTTTAGCTTTTCATTGGTATCCAGTAGCTCGGCAGTCCGTTCGCGGACTTTATTTTCAAGCTCATCGTATGCTTTGCGAAGCTTTTCTTTAGCCTGCTTATGCAATATTCTTGCCCTTAAGGATATTATCCCGTAGGTCAGATTATCTGCAAGCTCTTTTAATAGTTCCAGCTCTTTTGTGTCGAAAGCGTCAGGCCTTTCCGAATATATCGCCAGAGCCCCTAAAGGCTCACCGTTCTCTATCATGGGGAGGCTTATAGCTGAGGCATATCCTCTTTTAATAGCCTCCGCACGCCACGGTAAAAATTTAGGGTCTGTCAGGATATTTCTTGATATACACGGCTCTTTGGTCCTGATGGACGTGCCAAAAGGTCCCCTTCCCCTGTCGGTGTCATTAATTGTGACCCGGACGTTATCCAGATAACCATCATCATATCCTGCACGTGCCGCAGGCCGCACATTACCGCCATCCTCGATAAGCCCGATCCATGCCAGCCGATATCCCCCGACTTCAACTATGATCCGGCAAATTTCATCTAAAAGAGCGCGTTCTTCTGTGGCATGAACTAATGCCGCATCACACTTTGATAAAGCTTCCAGCGCCCGGTTTGCCTGACGCAGGCTTTCGACGGTCCCCTCATGGTCCACTAACAGGTCATTAAGTGAATAATTTCCCTTGTGAAACTCTGAGGTCAGTTCATCTACGATCCTTTTCAGTTCTTCCAGGGTATCAAGAAGCCCGTATATTTCTATGAGGAGTTGTTCTTTCGTCTTGTTCTCATAGTCATTATCAGTTAGATAAGACCTCATCTTATAGCGACTCAATTATCATAAACACCAATAATATAAAATTTTTTAGGATAAGGAGAAATATAAAATAATATACTGATAAAACTTATTTTTATTCAGTGGTCTTATTCATAAAAGTATCGATGAAATATCAATGATTTTAAATTCTAGAATAATTGCTCTCTATATCTTTTTAATAGTGAAGCCGAATATTATCTTTATGCCTTCACCGGGCGATATGCAGGACGAGATATTATCCTGCCCAATCCTTACTGGCTAACATATCCCTATCCCTAAGTTATCCCCCGCCGGTACTATAAGGCCATTATTGGTTTTATCATAACGCTAATTCACGAATTTCAATCTGTATAGTCATCATAGGTTTACTCTGTTAAAAAGTGCTTTTTGTCGAAGAGTGATAAGCCATGATAAGATTCATGGATCTACAGCCGGTATCATAACAATAAACCTGCTGCCTTTTTTATGGTCACCGGGTACTCTATCCTCGACAAATATTTTTCCCTTAAAGTCATCGACCAGCGTCTTTACCAGGAACAATCCCATACCTCTGCCGCTTACTCTGCCTTTTTCCTTTTTTAGTCTCGTGAAGAGCCTGTCCTTTAATTCATCATGAATACCGGGCCCGTCATCCTCTATTATGACCATACAGTATTTTTTATTATGTTCCGTCACGAGAGAAGTTTTTACGGAAATATTTATTGGACCGGTCGAATGTTTTATAGAATTTCCGATAATATTGCTAAAGACGTCGGCAAGCAGCTCATTAGCAAGGACACATGAGCCATTATCCGAAGAATATTTTATGTTGATGTCCCTTTCCGGTATATTCGAGTATTGGGAAATCGTTTTTTCCACGATATTACAAAGGTCGATAACTTCGGGCTCATATTCCCCGTTTTTCTCCCTCTGTATCTTTTTAACGTTATCGATGATCTTCGTGCTGTTTTTCATAGCCTCTAAGGATTTTTCCAGTAACACGCGATCATCTTCCCCGATATTGCATTCCAGTTCCATGATGTTCAGGGCGAGCTCAAGAAATCCCATGGAGATCTGGTTCATATTGCTGATATCGTGGCTCATCAGATCGACATATAGCTCTGCCTGCATTTTGGCATCTACCAATGCTTTTTCGGCCTTTTTCCTTTCAGTGATATCCTGCGATATTCCTATCAGTCTGACAGGATGGCCATTATCATCATAAACGGGCTCGCATTCATTATAGATCATCCTTTCAGTACCGTCAGGGTGCATCATACTACCCTCTATTGTCGTTAGTTTTCCGTTCATGAGAAAATCATCGATAGAGTTTTTGACATACATCACATATTCAGGATTGAGAAGACTCATTATCATTTCATAAGATATCTCGGTACCGGGCCTGATACCTGATATATTATACATTTCATCCGACCATGTGAACCGGTTATTTCTTAAATCCCACTCCCAGCTTCCTATGCGGGCTATTTTCTGGGCTTTAAGCAAGTTCGCCTCGCTCTTGCGTAATTCTTCTTCCGTCTTTTTAATATCCGTGATGTCCCTGGAAATACCCATAACGCATGTCACGTTGCCATGTTTATCGAAGATAGGGGCAAGTTTTACATGAAGCCAGTATTCCCTCGTATAGAAATCATGCACATGCTCCGATTTATACGGCCTGCCAGTTCCGAAGACCGTACACAACCCTTTTTTCATATGTTGAAATGTCTGGCCGGGAAACAAGCTTTTCAGAGGTTTATCTATGGCTTCTTCCTGGCCCATACCCAGCGCGGCCGCCGCGGAACGGTTCAAATATTTTACATACAGTCTCCTGTCAATGATAAAAATAAAATCCTCAGCGTTCTCGGCCAGAAGCCGGTATCGTTCTTCGCTGCGACTTAAATCATCTTCCATTTTTTTATGCTGTGTAATATCCAGTCCAGTCACTATGGTCGCTGGTTTACCTTTAAATTCTATATCACCTATCTTTATAAATGCCCATTTCTCTTTTCCGTCCCGGGTGACAAATTTAATTTCATATCCTGAAGACACATCTTTCCCGGCCAGTTTATCACTGCGGCGATCGCTCAAGATCTTACCATATTCAGGAGAAATGATGTCATAAAAAGACATATTGTCAAGGTCTTCTTTCTTGTACCCGCATATCTTTTCAGCAGCGGGATTTACATATAATAATTTGCCATCCTGATGCAGGCATATCCCGGTCGATGATGTTTCGGCTAAAATGCGGAACAATTCTTCTCCATCTCTTAATGCCTTAACTGTATTTTTGTATGCCGTAAGATCGGTAAAAAATGCATAATGATATAACGGATCGCCGGATCCGTCAAATATTGTATGAAAGTTTAACTCTACAGGGATACGGGTGCCATCTTTTTTAAAATATTCCTTTTCATATTTTACAGGTTTCTTATCACAGAGGTTTTTTTCTATGATCTTTGCTTCTATATCCTGCCACTCCACTGGTGTCAGATCTTTACATAAGTTTATTTTTTTCAATTCTTGATTATCATAACCGATCAATTCACAAAATGCACTGTTGCAATCGAATAAAAGACCGTCTGTGTACGCAGCTGCAAATGGCTGTGATGTGTCCTTTAGCACGAATATTAAAAAATCAAGACCATTGCTAAGATCGTTATGATCATTTTTTAAAGATCTTATCTTATCCTCCGGGGATCTTTTTGATGGACTCTTACCGGGATATATAGCAAACCCCCCTTAAATAATACATAATAAAATTTAATCATAATTTAATTTATTTATGAATAAAATATATATTTGGAACTAAGTGAATATATTTATAATTATTTAAAATCCTTTTTTGTGATAAGTGTTAAATATAGTTTGTAACAACTGTTACATAGAAAATATGTCGGGCAACAAATGGTTATTACTTCTCTCACAAACGCCGTCATCTCTCTCGAGCTTGAGAGTCGGCGTATGGCGCCGCATGCGCGCGAAAGGCGCGGTAAGCCTTCAGAACGGGGCATGGGCCCTGCCGGACTCGCCAAAGAACGGGCAGTTCGCGAAAGATACTGCATCGTTCATAAGGTCGGAAGGCGGCAATGCCTTTGTCTTTATTGTCACATCCGCGGAAGATGATGAAAACCGATCCATAACAGATATGTTCCGGAATAATATCGACGAGGAATATATCGAATTAATAAGCCGCTGTCGAGATCTTCGTTCAGAGCTTGAGAAGGAGACTCGACAGAAAAAGTTCACATTCGCCGAGCTTGACGAAAATGAGGAAGACCTGCAAAAGCTGACAGGCTGGCTTAGAAAGATCCGCTCACGTGATTTCTTTAAGGGCCTTAAGGCGGACGATGCTGATAAAGAACTTGAACGCTGCCGGAAAGACCTGGAGGCCTTTGAGCAGGAAGTATACAGGGCTGAAGGGCTGGACAATGTCTGACGCCGGTAAAATGTTCTTGAATATCCCGAGATCAAGGCTTATGGTCTATCTCCTGATATTGAGCCTTGCAGGTTTCGTGACGTCTTTTGGCGCCCATATAATAGCAGTCAACCTCCCCTCATATGCAAAAATGGCAGGTACGGGATTTTTCGGGATCGGCGTGCTCATCGCGATATATGATCTTGCGGAGGTCATAGCGAAACCGGTGTTCGGGTTCGTGGCCGATAAAAAAGGCATGAAAGTGACGATGATCGCCGGCCTTCTGGTGTTCTCTTTATCGTCCCTTTTGTACATTGTACTGGACCCGGCGTTGCTTATACTGGTAAGATTATTGCAGGGTATCGGTGCTGCCGCGTTTTCCGTAGCTTCAATGGCTCTTGTGGCAGAATATTTCAAGAATGACCTTGAAGGACCTATGGGCATATACAATGCAATAAAAGGCCTGGGATACGTTATCAGCCCGGTGGTAGGCGGCGCCATTGTGCTCTATTCGGATTTTTCATATTTATTCGTGGCATGTTTCTTTGTAGGGATCGCGGTCATGTTCGTGGGGTTATTTATCAAAAGAGACTCGGGGAACAAAAAGTTCGATGACGATGACGACGATGATATTATGCGCTTTATCGGGTCGTTCAAGGATTCCAGGTTCTTGCCGTGGTATCTTGTCACCATGGTAAATATGATGCTAATGGCCATACTATTCGGGTTTTTACCGGTATACCTGAATGTTTCGGGTTTCGATCCGCTGATGGCAGGATCCGTAATGGCCGCCGTTGCCTTAGCGTTCCTGACGATACAGCCCCTTTCAGGAGTAATCTCAAAAAGACTGGGTTTTTCAAGGACCATACTGGCAGGCCTGGCTGCAGAGGCGCTATTTTTGATGATCATACCATTTACTTCGGGATGGCTAACAGTAATTGTATCGATCCTGGATGCGGCAGCAATAGGAGTCATATGGACGCTTGGCGCGGTCGCAGTAGCTAAAGCGGCATATGAGGGAGAAATGGGTCTTGCGATGGGTAATCTCGGGTCTTATAAAGAGATAGGAGATATGGCAGGCCCGCTGGCCATCGGGTTAATATCCCAGTTCATATCACTGACCGCAGGTTTTGTTTTATGCGGTATGCTGGGCCTGGCAGTGCTGGCGCCGCTTATCCTGGGATCCTTAAGGTCGAGGACAATAAGCATAACGAAGATAGCCAGGTAACTGCCTATAAAGATTTTAAAGCCGGACCTATCCGGATAAATTTTCTATTTTTCTTATACATACCAACAATAAAATGGCTCATATAAATATTATTTAACATAAATTACCATATGAATTAATGTGGTCATGATGCCTGCTAAAGAATCCCTTGAAAGATACCGCAAAAAGCGGGATCTCTCTGCTACGCCTGAACCTGAGGGCGACGATAATAAAACATCGAAAGGACACATATTCGTGATCCAGAAGCATGACGCCAGCAACCTGCACTACGATTTTCGACTTGAGGTCAATGGCGTCCTTAAGTCCTGGGCAGTCCCGAAAGGGCCGTCGACAGACCCGGATGTTAAACGGCTGGCAATGCCTACCGAAGACCATCCTTTAGAGTATGCCGGGTTTGAAGGAGTGATACCTGAAGGCCATTACGGCGCCGGCACCGTCATGGTGTGGGATACCGGAACGTATCGTAATTTAAGGCATGACAAAGAAAATAATGAGATCTCGATGGAAGATTCCATAAATAAGGGAAAGATAGAGGTATGGCTGGACGGTAAAAAATTGAAAGGCGGCTATGTCATTATACGCACAAACCTGGGCGGTAAAGAGAGCTGGCTTCTTAAAAAGATGAAAGATGATATGGCGGATCCGCGGCGTGATCCGGTAAGCACGGAACCTGATTCGGCAAAAACAGGGCGCTCGCTTGAGGAGATCGCCGGAGAGAAAGGCGATAAAAAAGAATGAACAGTATATTTGAGAACCTGCCGGAGAAAGCTAAAGAGCGGCTTGAGAAAAAAGATCAGCCAGAATGGATAAAGCAACGCTGGCGAATATCACGCATGATCGGTTTTCAGATAAGAAACGGATCTATGCTGTAAAGGGCATCATGGCTTTCCAGTAAGCCATTTATCCCACGCGTCCAGAGATTTCCTCGGCTTCCTGTCGCCGTCCATCAGGCCGTTATCTTTCCATAGCTTGAACAGTTCGTCGACGCCCATTTTTTCCATTTTATCCCACAGGCGGTCATAGTCGCCTGAGACGAACCATACGACGAACTTCGCGTCAAGATCGCTGGCGCCTGTAAGCATGAAGTTTACATATTCCGCCTGCCATTCCTCGCTTCCATTTATGGTCGCGCCATACTGGTCCAGTATCAGATCCTCGGCCGCATATCCTGTTTCAGCTATAGCGAACGGCTTTTCAGGGGCGAGGTCATGCATCTGCGAGAACCAGTCGCGAGGTATGTCCGCCGGGTTTGCCTTATACGTATATGGATACGTGCTCACTGCTATGTAATCCGTATAAGGAAGTAATTTTTTAATAGCTTCAGTTTGCTCATTCTTATTAAGGGCGTAAGTATCGACGTGAAGCGTCAGGAATACAGGAAGGTCAGGGTATTCGCTTTTAAGTGAACTGTAGACCTGTTCGGCCATGACCGGGAACTTTTCGAACTCCGCAGGATCTTTATCGGCAAGTATGTTGGCCTCGATCGCATATGCGAAATGATCGGGCTCGAATTTGTTTATCATATATTTGCAATAATTCGTATATGCCTGTATGACATCGGCATCTGTGAAGCCTTTATCTTTCCATTTTCCCTGCCTTTCCATGTTGTCGCTATCGCCTCTGTATCCGGTGAGGCCGTCGCGCATTATTATGATGGGCGTAACGGCCACGTAGACCTGCTGGCCTTTCTTGATCTGGCTCACACGGTAATTAAGGTCGTTTTCAACGTTCGGCCTGTAAGGAGTGTTATTGAACGCTTCCGGCCATGGCACGCCGCTGTCAAAGTGGTGTATGGCAAGGTCGCTATGCTCTTTTATGAACCGGTATGTCTCTATCCGGGCATCGATAGTGTTATCGTACGGAAATGGCGTCATGCCCATATAAAAAGACCTTGAGCCAGACGGGGATAATGTCGGCGAGCCGTCACCGGAAGCCGGCAAAGGTGATCTATTATTCCCGATGCAGCCGCTTATTAATATTATTGAGATGAGCGTGATAAGATTAAATAATTTGTAAAAAACATCTTTGCGGAACATTATTGTTTGGATTGATGCTTGAAAATATTTAGTTTTTTGTAAGGATTTTTCGGCGGATATTCTACATTTCATAGGTCGCCGGCAGTATCACCACGAACCTGGCACCTTTTGTATAGTCTCCCGGCACCCTGTCCTCGACCCATAGTTTGCCTTTAAAGACATCCGCAAGGGTCTTTACTATATGGAGACCCAGTCCCCTTCGGCCGCCTTTGATCATCTCTTTACCCATATAAGAAAATATTTTTCCCTTTAATTCTTCTGAGATACCGGGGCCCGTATCCTCGATCGCGACCTTATAATACTTTTTACCGTCTATCGATATTTTTTTGAGCCAGATGTTGATCGTGAGCGGCCCCGTCGAATGCCTGATAGCGTTCTCTATGATATTGTCGAACATATCCCTGAGCATTTCACATGCTATGATCTTAAATCCTTTTACGGGAGCGTAATTTATCGTGATGTCCCTGCCGGGAAAACCGGCGTACTTTTCCTTTATTTCGGACAATATCTCGCCAATGTCCATTTCAGAGGCCTGGAGGTCGCATTCTCTGATACGGCTCAGCTTTTTTACGTTCTCTATAAGCCTGGTATTGTATGAGATTATCTCGATGGGCTTTGTAAGCAGTTTCCGGTCATCGCCCTTCGGGTCAATAACATCCAGCGCCAGTTCAAGGTAGCCCAAAATCGCCTGGTTCATGTTCCCTATGTCATGGCTAAGCATGTCCACGTACATCTCGGCGTCGCTCTTAGCCTTTTTAAGTTCTTCATCGGCTTTTTTACGTTCCGTGATGTCCTCATATGTCCCGAGGATGCCGACCACATTTCTATTTGTGTCATGCATCGGTATCTTATTTGTATCAAGCCAGGCTTCCTTGCCGTCGGCCTGTAGCTGAGGCTCGATTATATGATATACAGGAGTGTCATGATCCATCACAAGCCGGTCGAATTTACGATAGGAGTCCGCCTCATCTTTTTTCCAGGCAAGGTCATAATCAGTCTTTCCGACAATATCTTCAGGATCTTCTAAGCCGGCAAATTTTGCAAAGATCGCGTTACATCCCAGATATACGGAGTTTATATCTTTCCAGAAGATCGCCTGCGGTATGTTATCCATGACCAGACGCAGCATTTCCTGTGACTTACGGACCTCTTCCTCGACATGTTTACGCTCCGTGATGTCCTCTATGACAGAAATAAAATATTTTGGGTTTCCTTCAGCATCCCTTACAAGAGATACGGTAAGGTCTATCCAGATGATATTGCCGTCTTTTTTAATGTATCTTTTTTCCATTGTATAGGTCTGTATATCTCCCGCAAGTAAGCGATCTATTGATTCAAGGTCTTTTTTAAGGTCATCACGATAGGTGATGTCATGGAACTTGAGGCCGACGAACTCATCATGGGTATATCCGCAAATTTCACAAAACTTTTCATTTACGCGCAAAAAATCCCCATCAGTGGATACATGCGCTATACCGACGGCGGCCTGTTCGAACGTCGCCCGAAATCTCTGTTCGCTATCTATCAACGCCTGTTCAGCTACCGTGCGATCCTTGATCTCGTTTGTAAGGGCTTCGTTCAATCTGGTCAGCTCGGAAGTCCTGTCCGCCACCCTTTTCTCCAGCTCATTACGCGCCTTTATAAGCTCATTCTCCGCTTCTTTTCTGCCGGTTATATCATTGCCGATGCATAGTATTTCGATTATGTTACCGGCCGCGTCCCTTATGGCCTTATTTGTCCATGATACCCAGACGCGTTTTCCATCTTTACGCATATTCTCGTTTTCATTATTCACATAAAGCTCGGGGTGAATGCCGATGTCCCGTATAAGCGCGCTCAGGTCCCTGCCGGATGATTCTGTCTCGGGCACGATCGTCCCTATAACATTTTTACCCAGTATCTCCTCCCCGGTGTAGCCGAAGAATTTTATAGCATATTTATTAAAGAATGTAACATTACCGGCTACATCCATTCGAAGTATAACGCTGTTCGCGCTCTGGACGAGCTCACGGTATTTTGCTTCGCTCTCTTTTAGCTCATTCTCCAGTTTTTTATGCTCGCTTATATCAGTGATAAATGCATAAAAGTACTTTGGCTTTCCAAGGACGTCGCAAAACTTGTGTATGAAAATATCTACAGGCACCCTGGATCCGTCTTTTCTGACGGTCTCTTTTTCAAACTTGTATGGGGCTGCATCACATGCCACAGCGTCGACGAGACGATACATGTCGGTGCTGATCTCGGGCGGCGTAAAATCATAGGGCCACCTCATTCTACTGATCTCGTTTTTCGAATAGCCTGTCAGCCTGCAGAATGCCTGATTACATGTAAAGACCTGGCCATCTTCGTAAGTGGCTACAAAAGATACAGTATCATTCTCTACGGCAGAAGCGGTAAAGCTGCCAAGTTCGGATAGGTCCAGGAAACCTTTGTCCATTATTTTTACTTTTGAGTTAATACTATGATAATTTCATCTTAAAAAATAGCAAAAATAAATGTAAATTCCTTTAATATCATCAACAAATCGGTAAAATCGATATGATCGCTTTTTTGGGCAGTTAAAAAGATAGGTTAACATTAGCCGAACTTTGGCTAACATCACTTTTATGTCATTTTTCTAAAACCTACAGCACAGGTAATTTCCAGCCGCGCCATATAGCGAGCAGGCGAAGCGACAAAGTCACAATGAACGACAAAATGGATGGCCACGGAGTCGCAAAATTATACATGTAAAGGACCCCGAATACAAAACCGCCTATCAATGTCGCAGTCGCATAGAAATCCGCGTTCAATACCAGAGGGATCTCCCCTACAAGCATATCCCTGATGACACCTCCGCCTACGCCGGTGATCGCGGCGAGCAGGATTATGCCGAATATGTTAAGCCCCGAGACTGCCCCCAGCTTCGCGCCGGTCACCGTGAAGGCGGCCAGTCCTATGGCGTCAAGTATCAGGAAAGTCCTGCTTTCGGGATTGGTCCATGATAAGATGCGCTCTTTTGATAACATGTTTGAGAGCAGCGCAAGCAGGCATCCGACCAGAGCGAACAGCGCTGGCCAGATATCGATGAATACGGCCGGAGTACGGTGTAATAGAGCGTCACGGACAAGCCCTCCGCCGATCGCTGTCACGAAGGCCAGCACCAGCACGCCAAGTACATCAAGCCTGTGGCGTATGCCTTTAAATGCGCCCGATACAGCGAAAGCGATGGTACCGATAGCCGCGAAGAACTCGAATATAAACTGCTCTATCATCATTATCATGATCATCACTGACAGCCGGCTGGATACTCAGGAGAAAACCCCGGTATCCTATCATAGCCATATTTTAGACCTTTAAAGTAATATCGACTTGATAAATTTATCGGCAAGTTTTGTATATTAAAAACTTATTTTTTAACCAATTACCAAACAATAGATAATTATAAATATGATAATTAGGAAAGTAATTTCCTATTAAATGATAATGGATGATATAATGAAAAAAGATAAGCCCTTTATAAACAAAAAGAATAAAAAGAGCGCCCAGGTCTCTGAAATTCACTGTATCAACACTAAATGCATATATAAGTATGAGATTAAAAACGGTGAGATAATAAGCGAAAAGAAGATCCAGTTATCGGGATGATATATCATTTCCCTTTTTGAAATAGCTCTTTACTGATCAGTATTTCCCAGTTGAGCCCGTTCACGCCCAGCATGATCCCGTATGCGATGGCAAACAGGCCTATCAAATGTTCCGTATTAAAGAATCCGGACACAGGCTCAATGACGATTATTATACCGATAGATACGACCAGGATCCCGCTCAATATAATGAAAGATCCCCACCGGATTGACTCTCTGATACGTATGCCGGTGTATATTTGTAAGAGCCCGCTAAAGATCGCATATGCGGATATAATGTATATCAGTAATGGCATTAGAAGATCAGGCCTGATAAACACTGTAAAAGCCGTAATTATGCCAAGCAGACCCCTGATAAGCCTTGCCGGCCATACCATATCAATCGCCCTGACTGACAGGGAATGCATAATAAGTATCAATCCGTCCATAAGGGCAAAAGTACCGAATATCATGAAGAAGACCTTAGGGGATATGTCAGGGTAGAGGAATACAAGTGTTCCGAAGATCATGGCAAGTATGCATCTAAGTATAAGGTTTAGCCCAAGGTTTCCCCATAGTTCATGCAATTTCTCTTTTAACATGATAGATCGTCGGATGGCGCAGTAACGATATGAAGATACCATTTCGCGCTCTCTTAATAAAAAGTAGATCGCCCGGGATCCCCTGATCGCGGGCTATCTTTATTATACGAGTTTACAATATGCCCGTTCGGCAGATCGCCGACTTAAGCTACTTCGGGTTTAGACACCGCTGACCTTAGCCTGAATGCAAGAATGCACTCCAGGATGCCGTATGCGATAGCGAATATACCTATGGTCTGAGCAAGTGCCAGAGCGCCTGCGCCTGGCCTCGCTATCAATATTGCGCCAACGATTATAGCCAGAATGCCGCTGGCTATCAGCAGGAGTTCACCCTTGATGACTTTACGAAGGCCTATGGCGGCGACTATCTGAAGGATGCCGGTGAATACCAGGTAAAACGCTATGAAGTATAGCAATACCAGCGCCGATATACCCGGGTATACGAACACGGCTATACCTGCGAGTATGCCGATAATTCCCTGTAAGATCCTTACCCACCAGTTGGGGTCTGCAGTCCTTGACGATATTGACTGAAGAACTAACAGTATCCCATCGAAGAAAGCGAAAGCACCGAAAAGCATTACAAAGATCGAAATTGATAGTCCGGGCAAGAAGAGCAACAGCAGGCCGAACACTATCGCCACGAAACCGCGGAGCAGCGTGTCCCACCATAGATTGCCCCAGTGAAACCTTATTATATCTTCAACATTCTCTGCCATAATATCACAATATTATATATATAAAATTAAAATAATAATATTTTTCTTGAACAACATACTCTAAAACTGAACATTATTAGCTTTCTATACAACGATTTTCTTAGTCAGACAATGGGCAATTACAAGTAGTTATAACAGGGAATAAATAACTTATATGATAGAATTATCATATAATAAAATCCTCCGACCGATTTTAGGGAGTGGGATATAAAATATGCCAATAACCCATATTTTCAAATTTTAGTATAAAATAAGCGGCATTCAGTACCGTATAAAACTGAAGATAGGGATATAAACAAACCGATCTAATTTTTTTAGAGAATCAATAATATAAATAATCTTAATTTGATACTAAGAGGTGGCGGGGATGCGAAAAAATAGCTTGAGATCAACTATGCCCTATCTTTCATCTGGTCTTTTAACTTTATTCGGGCTTGGGGTCTATGAAGGAGGATCATGGTCGGAAACCGTATCGAGAGAAGAGGAAGAGACCACTGTAAACCCCCAGCTTGCAGAACACAGTAAAATAATGCAGAAAAAGATCTACAGAGTACGCGATAATGTCTATCTGGCGTATGGATATGGACTGGCAAACGCGGCGATGATCGTGGGGGATGACGGCGTAATAATAATAGACACGATGGAAAACGAGAAATCAGGCAGAGAGGTTCTTGAGGAATTCCGTAAGATTACGGATAAGCCCATAAAAGCGATAATATACACTCATCACCATCCCGATCACATATTCGGAGTGAAGGCATTCATATCCGAGAACGATGCAAGGGAAGGTAAAACGGAGATATACGCCCATGAATCGCTTTTGGAAAATTTAACGAAAGACATTGACCTTGCGCCGGTCATGTCAGTGCGTGCATTTTATAGCATGGGCACATTTCTGGAAAAAGGTCCCGGCGGAGCCGTCGAGGCTGGCATAGGGCCGGAATGGCGTGAAGGGAGCCTTACCTTCATACGGCCGACAAAAACGTTTCGCGATACGCTAGACGTTGAGGTTGCAGGCATAAGAATGCATCTTTTCCATGTGCCGGGCGAAGCAAGCGATGAGATAGCGGTATGGTTCCCGGACATGGCTGTGCTGCATACTGCTGAGATCATCCAGGGGGAGACGTTCCCTAACATCTATTCGATACGAGGCTCAAGGTTCAGGGACCCGGTCAAATGGTTCAAGAGCATCGATAAGCTTCGGGAGTTCCCGGCAAAGCATATGGTGCCTTCGCATGGCAGGCCTGTCTCAGGAAATAAAAACATCAGGGGCATACTTACTGCATATCGCGACGCCATACAGTTCGTCCACGACCAGACTGTGAGGTTCATGAATAAAGGGCTGACGCCTGACGAGCTTGTAGAGGTCGTAAAGTTGCCGAAATATCTTGCAGGGCATCCGTGGCTCGGAGAGTTCTACGGTACCGTGGATCACTCTGTACGTCAGATATATAATGGTTATCTGGGCTTCTTCGACGGCGATATGACATACCTGGCAAAGCCAGAGCATGTTGAAAGGGCTGTCAGGTACGTTGAGATCATGGGCGGCAGGGATAACATTATCGAGACAGCACAGAAGGCCATAATGGAGAAGCGGTATGGATGGGCGATGGATATACTGACATGGGTGATCCGAATGAACTATAACGATATGGAAGCCCGAAAACTAAAAGCTGAAGCCCTCCGCCACTGGGGATACTTACAAACAAGCATAAACTGGCGTAACTGGGCCCTTACGGCCGCATTAGAGCTCGAAGGAGAACTGGATATAAGCCAAAAACATGGCTTCGGCTCGACTGATATCATAAAATCTCTTCCTGCCCGGGGGATGCTGGAAGGGCTTACTATGAAGTTAAAGGCCGAAGAGACCATGAATGTC
The DNA here is from genome assembly GCF_021023085.1 of Methanooceanicella nereidis. Lineage (NCBI taxonomy): Archaea > Methanobacteriati > Methanobacteriota > Methanomicrobia > Methanocellales > Methanocellaceae > Methanooceanicella > Methanooceanicella nereidis. The sequence goes on from NZ_PGCK01000006.1 coordinate 156,724, forward strand.
CATAAAATTCTGGGTATTAGCCTTGCGGACACAGGCGATAGGTACGGCCTGGAGATAAGAAGAGGCGTATGCCAGTTCCATTCCGAACTACCGGCAAAGACGAGTGCGACGATCATCGCGACGAAAGATACGCTTATCAGGATCTTGCTGGGAGAGGCTACACTGGAAGAATCGGCCAAAAACGGCTCTATCGAAATAGAAGGTAAACTTGAGGACGTTAAGGATTTTTTCAGTCATTTCGAGCATCCCTCGAAAGAGCCGATCAAGCTTACTATGAGATAGATCCCGGGATTTTGTAAGATAATTATACCCGGATATTTCTCTCTTTTAAATATCGTCGGCAATATTTTATTTCTACTGAATTCATACTGGATAATGCCTTTTAAATCAGCTCTTCATTCAGGAGCAGATAAAACCGGTCTTTTGCAGCGCGTTCTTTCCATGGTTCATGCCCGCAGTTCTTTAACAGGATGAATCTAAAATCATTTAATATCCGGCTCAATGGCTTTTCAACTCCCTCATAGGGATGCGGGTCATAGTCGCCGTGTATCGCTATTACTGGACACCTGAGTTTTTCTGCAATTTTTAAAAGGTCACCGCTTTGTCTTATTTTTTTAGCCTCATTCCACACACTCTGAAAGATCTCGTCCTGGCACAATATTTCCTCGCCATTATCCGGTAGAGTCTCAAAAGAATCGCTTTTTGACATTAACTTTCCAAGTCGGGATAATGCAGCGGCCTTGCTTCCTGTGCACGGATCGTTCAACGCCTCAGTCAAGGCACGGACTTCTGACCTTTCTTCTTCATTCATGCGGTTTAGCCGTGTTTCCATGATCTTAGATGCGTATCTTTCTTCAAAAGGGCCGCTTCCTATGAGTATTAGTTTTTTTACAAAAATAGGATAACGGGCAGCGAACATAAGACTCAGCCACGCTCCCCATGAATGACCGATCAAGGTCAGAGGAAGATCCCCGTGCTCCTTCAAGACATCATGTAATTCTTGAATTTGTCCGGCTATGGACGCGGATGTTTGCAACGGTTCCAGCGTGCCGGTGATAAGGGATAGCTCCTTTGCCACCGGCGCCAATTCTCCCGGAGCTCCCGGGCCTCCGTGAACGACAGCTACTGTAAAGGGCGAGTTCCCGTATTTCCTAATGTTTATCAGGTATGATACCCCCATCCTATCACAATATGATACGTTTAACATGTGCATAGAGGCAGTGCTGATATCCTATGCGCAAGTGGAAAGTAAATGGTAATGTTATATCCACCATATGGATAAAAGTTTCCGGATGCCCCGAATATTATGACCTTATTGTCATGAGAATGAAAGTTTAAAATTTTTCATTTTAAACAATATCTTTTATAAAATTATATTTTAAATACATTATAGAGTATCGAGGAATTATATGGGAACTCTTGAATTGCTCGGGGACGTCATCACTGCGATAAACAGCATCGTTTGGGGCATCCCGATGCTATTATTGCTTGTTGGCACCGGCATATTTTTCACGATACTTTTAAGGGGCCTGCAATTCAGGAGATTGCCCCTTGCGTTCTCAACTCTGGTAAATTCATTCTTTACTCAAAAGACTAAACTTGAAGGAGACATACCTGCGTTCCAGGCGCTGAGCACGGCTTTGTCCGCAACGCTGGGCACGGGGAACCTTGCGGGCGTGGCGACCGCTATAGTTGCAGGCGGGCCCGGAGCGCTGTTCTGGATGTGGATCACGGCAGTAGTGGGCATGGTGACGAAATATTCGGAAGCCGTGCTTGCGTTAAAGTTCAGGACGAAAAACCCTGACGGCAGCATGTCGGGCGGGCCGATGTATTACATAGACAAAGGCCTCGGTGTAAAATGGCTGGCAGGGATATTCGCGCTGTTCGGCATGATAGCCTCTTTCGGAATAGGCAGCATGGCCCAGGCTAACTCGATAATGCTCGCCGTAACGTCCCTCGTTCAACACGAAGGCTCTATCCATCTCCCGGTCATAGGCGAAATATTGACGCTGAGCTTTACCATAGGTCTTGCGCTGGTCCTGGTGACTGCACTGGTCATTTTTGGAGGTATCAAGAAGATAGGGAAGGTGACATCGGTCATCATACCCTTCCTTGCCTTTTTTTATGTGACAGGTGGGCTTATCGTGCTTTTAATGAACTATCACAGGATACCGGATACGTTTTTTATGGTGATCAAGTATGCATTCACACCTTATGCATTATCGGGGGGTGTTATCGGATATGCGGTATCCGAGGCTGTGAGATACGGCATGGCCCGCGGTGTATTTTCGAACGAGGCGGGACTGGGGAGCGCGCCGATAGCTTACGCGGCCGCACGTTCGAAAACCCCGGTGGACCAGGGGCTGATAGCCATAACGGAAGTTTTTATAGATACACTGGTGTTCTGCTCGATCACGGGTTTTGTCATCCTGAACAGCGGCCTTTGGGACGACGGGGTCTATACGAGCACTACCCTTACCATCGCAGCGTTTTCGGAAAGCATTGGCATATTCGGGGTGGCAATAGTTACGATTTCTGCGATATTACTGGGATATTCGACCATCCTGGGATGGTCGTATTACGGGGAGCAATGTTTCGATTATCTTTTCGGCAGCAGGATGAAGTATCTCTATAAAGTGCTATTTCTATGCGCCGTCCTTTTTGGAGCTATAACAAAAGTGGAGCTTGTATGGGAAATATCGGACACTTTCAACGGGATGATGGCGATCCCGAACCTTATCGGGCTAATAGGACTGAGCGGAGTGGTCGTGTCAGAGACAAGAGAATATTTTAAAGGCAGTGGATCGAGGAACAAGTAGTCAGGACTGGTTTATCTCCATTCGATACCCTGCAGCGATCTTATCCTGAATGTCAACGAGCATATCCTTTACTTTATCTTTTCCGAAAAAGCTGTTGCCGTTATCCCCGCGGTAATCCCATCTCATGTTTTCATACTGTTCGCCGTCGGTAAGCTTTATTTCGTCAAAATTTTCTTTTTTGTCATATATAAGATAGCTGTAGGCGACATCCCGATATCCGATCAGATCGCCGTTATCATATATCGGCACCACTCCGTCGATCCTGATTATCCTGTCCACGTTTTTTCCGAGTATCTTAAACATGCATGAACACCCTGAATATCCCGATGAAGGTTTAATTGAACATTATGACTTTATCCTTATCATCTAAATGATTTTCTATTCAGGTAAATCGATCAAAGCTATTGAGTGTTATGTCTGGAAAGATGCCAGAGATATTTGATCAGGTATAAGCCTAAAATATTTAAGATGCCATACTTTTTTATACACTTCGACAAATGTTTTTGCGTATGTTATGACTTTTATCACAGGGTTTTATTCTTCCTGCCTCTATAAGATAGATCTATAGTGTCATCCATTCTCTGTCGGGGGAGTTATTTAATGTATACGTCAATTGATAATTGATCAAACTTAACACAAAGGCAACGAATGTACACCATTTTTCACCGCGAAGCGCTCAAAGGGCTCAAGGATCCACAAATTTTTTTTAAAATATGATAACATTTAAAAAGAAGTCCTTTGTGAACCCTCGAGCCCTTCGCGCCCTTCGTAGTGGAAACTGGTGTACCTTGTTCGCCTTCGTGCGCTTCGTGGTGAATGATAGTGGTCCTTATTCGCCTTCGTGCGCTTCGTGGTTAACAAATTAGTGTACTTCGAGCCCTTTGTGGTTAACTTGCGCAATCTTTTTTGTCGCCTTATATAAAAAAGCCTGATCAATATATGATCTCTGGCGGCTCGAAACCCGTATCGCTGGTCAATATCAATTTCCCGTTCTTATGAAGCGTATAATGTGCCATCGTAATGCCCGCCTTGTGGGTGATCCTTATCTCATAATTGACCTCATTGCTATTTTCCGGGACAAAAATGTCAAAAGTCATAGTACCGATCGGTTTCTGAAGTTTTCTAATGACCTTTTCACCATCGATACGTATGGTTTTAAACCATACGGGAAGAGGCATACTGTCTAAAGCTTCGATACGATGGCCGTTATATATCATGGAAAACGTAGTTGCGTCACAGTTAAAGATGGCCTCTCCATCCCTGATCACCTTGTATCCCCCGCCTATGCCGCAAAAGGTGGTCCCGCCGATAAAGGATTTAATAATAACGGAATATCTGGCATCTTTACCGTTCTCGGTAACGTTAAATTCATGATGAGATGTTCTTAGCATCCTGTTTTTCCTGGAGACCTCTCTGCCGTCATAAAAAACCTGTTGCTCGGGGTGTATAATAACCTCGATGGAATGGCCATTGTATACCAATCTGAACATATGCAGGCCTCATGCTTATTATTGAATAATAAGCATTAATATAATAAAAATATGTTGGATAAAAATATGTTAAATATTAATGTCTTAAAAAATATTGTATCTACTTTTTAAAGTGTTGAACCCTAACGAGCCTACATGCTCTTTTTCACGGTCCCTGAAGTAGTGGAATAAGAGTATGGCCGTCAGTATATACCCGCCGCAAGTACCGAGGAACGTAAGCAGATAATTACCGTTCTCAATTAGAATACCGCTAATATAAGTGCTTGCGGATATTGCGAGGTAAGTGCCCGTAGACATCAATCCAAGGGCCAGGCCATGCTCCCTGGGATGTATCTGTTCCATCTGGAAACTGGTCGTCGCCGGCCCTGCCATGTTGATGAAGAACATATAGAAAATGTATGAGCAGGAAGCTACCACAAAATTAGTGGTGATAGCCATCAGGATCAAAAACGGCACTGAGATCACTTTTGTTACTACCGCGGACCTGACTTTTCCTATCCGGGATGCAAGATAGGGATTTATTATCAGGCCGAACATCATGAACCCGCCTGCAAAGGCTGATGCGAGGCCTATCTCGAACACGCCCACTTTTAGGACGTTCAGGAAGTATATGTTAAAGTACGGGACTATCATGCCCGAGCCGATGCCGAATGTTATGCAGGTGATGACAAATCTGGATACGTCCCGCGAAATGCGGATGTTCTTTAGTGAAAACGGCTCATCACTGGTTATTCTTTCGGCATTATTGTTTCTCAGCACCAGCATCAGTAGCCAGCCGATGGCCAGTAAAAGCACGGAGGCTATAAGCGTCATCTGATATATGTTACCCGTAATTGAGAGTTGCCTCCATAATCCCGGAACGAACCCTCCCACGGCACATCCTGCTATTGATGCCACCCACCCCAGCGTCGCATTAATGCTGTATACGTGGACGATATTCTCCTTGCTCGAGTTTTCTGCAAGCATGGGAGTGACGCAAACAGCCGCCACCGATATGAATATTCCCGTAGCGATAGGCGAAAATATCATTACGTAAGGCGATGTTGTAAGGTACATCGGCAGCGTGGCTATGACAAGCAGTAGCCCTGAGACCACCATTAGCGTCTTTCTATCCATCCGGTCACAAAGTATACCTGCCGGTATGGAAGCCGTTGACAGCGCAAAAGTATGCAGCGCTAAGACTAAGCCTAAAAAGGTCACCGGATATCCCAGTTCGAGTATGTACAGGTTGAATATTATACCGTAAATACCCGTATAAAGGCTTACCAGGAACGTACGGAATAACAAGAGCTTAACATTAAGATTGAATCGGCTTATTACACGGAGATAGTCCCTTATTATTATCTGCAACCCCCTCTTAACGAAGGTATACAGTAATATACTCAATCTTTTAAATCTTTCTGCTTCCATAAAAACCAATAATTTAGCTTTATTAACCGTATTTTTAACTTTTATCGGGCCATACATTTATTTTCATCCATTCAGCGCGAAACAACAATAAAAGAAGATAATTAATGAATAAAACCGTTTTACAAAAAAAATACAAAAGAGATCGGGACGTTCCCAATCTTAAGGTCTTATGATTACCCCGTCATTTTAATTTCGGTTTTTACCAGACCCGTTAATGCAGCCCTATCCATCAGGAATATAAAGGTTACTATTATCCAGGCACCCATGGTCAGGAATGCATACGCAGGGAACGGCCCTATATTGATCATGCATGGATAAAATGCCGCCAGTGCGTTTAACCCGGCATGCAGCATAGAGGCGAGGAGAACGCTCCTGCTGGTGCCGTTATATAACCAGGTCGTTATTATCGCGATACCGATTATGTTCGGGACGTACCATTCAAAGGGGATCACACTTTGTGACGTATATGGCGAGAAGAATAACGGGACGCGCCATAACAGCCAGATCGGCCCCAAGATAAGACTGGATATAAGCGGGCCATATTTTTCCTGAATCCCTGGAAGAGCAAAACCCCTCCATCCGGGCTCTTCGTTTCCGCCGCCTACCAGCAATACAAAGATAAAGTTAACCGGATACATTTAGAAGGTTATATCATACAATAAAAAATTTTAATGGACCTTCGAGCCCCTCGAGCGCTTGTGGTGAAGAATAGTGGACCTTTGTGTACCTTTGCGATAGACTTGATTAAAAATGATCAGGCGTATATTAAAAAATTACAGGAAAGAGGACTAAGTCCTCTGTAATATCACAGGAGGTTGTTCCGGTCTTAATTTTCCCCTCATCAGCGACGCTATCAGGCCTGCCACACAAAGGACCGCAAATATCGAGAACGACGCGGTTATGCTGGACATTAGCTGGCCGTGCATGTCCGGCGTTATCTGCACCCTTCCGATAAAGACCGACATCGTCAGCATCGCTATCCCGAGGCTCATCATCTGCCCTGTCAGCCTCATCGTGCTCACCATGCCCGATGCCACGCCATAGTCACGCTTATCGACCGAACTCATTATCGCGTTCATGTTAGGCGACGAGAACAGGGCGAAGCCAAGGCCCATAAGCATCAATATCGCCACAATGAACACAAGAGGAGTGCTCTCGTTAAGGAACATGAACAGGAACAGCCCTGCGGCCGTTATCCCCATTCCCGTCGAAGCAACTATCCTGGGCTCGATCCTGTCCGAAAGCTTGCCTGCGGCAGGAGAGAGTATAGCCTGTACCACGGGAGAAGAAATAAGGACAAGTCCCGCTATCTGAGGGCTTAAGCCCTGAATATACTGCAGATACAGGCTCAGTAAGAAGCTTATCGCGAACGTCGCGCTATAGTTTATCAGGGCTGCCATGTTTGAGAACGTGAACGTGATATTGTTCCGGAATATGCGTATGTTCAGCACGGGGTTACTGTTCCTGAGTTCCCACCAGGCGAAGATGATCATGCCCACAAGCCCTGCCAGAAGCCAGTATGCGCCGGATATGTCAGGAAGCACTGATAAGCCATACATCAAAGCGAACAGCATAACACCATAAAGCACACAGCCTGCCGTATCAAACCTGCCGGACCGTTCAGCATGCCAGTCTTCCTTCAGCCTGCGAAGTGCCAGAAGCAGAGAGACCATACATATGAGGACGTTCAGGATGAAGATATACCTCCATCCGGCATACTGGGTTATGATGCCGCCTAAGAACGGGCCCAGTGATAAGCCGGAATACACTATGCCCACGTTAATGCCAAGCACCTTACCCCTTTCCTTGAGAGGGAAGGACGCCGTCAGTATGGCGACTGACGTGCCGAATATCATAGCGCTTCCTATCCCCTGCAATATCCTGCAGGCTATCAGCATCAGCGCCGAATAGGATAATGCGGCCAGCAGCGTCGAAATAGCGATAATGGCAAGGCCGCTGATGAATACTATCCGCCTGCCGTACATGTCGGCTATCTTCCCGAACGGGACTATGAATATGGCGGCGGATAAAAGATATGAGGTCACAACCCAGCCGAGAAGTATCGCATCCGCGCTGAACTCGGAGCCCATGACAGGGAGCGCGACGTTGACGGACGACGATAAAAACGGCGTTATAAAGGAAGCCAGACCGGTGATAATGATTATGATACGTTTATCAATTTTTTCAGACATGTATACACGCCTTCAATTCTCCGAAGAAATGATATTATAAAAGATTTTTATTAGCATTCTTTGATTAATAAGCTTTACCATAACAGTTTACTTATGAGACCGTTAATGGTCATATCGTTCCATACGGCAAGTATCGCGGCGGTCGTAGTGACTGTTATATATGGTCCTGAAAAGCTCTTCCGAAAAGCTTAAGGGTTTTGTATTGCTCGCGCATAGAACATATTAGAACCTCGGGTGCTCTGTCCCGCAGCTTCTTAAATAAATAGGTCATTTCATCTTTGATCAACTCCACCATAAAGGCAACAAAGGAACACAAGCATAACCACATAAGACACAAAGGCGATCAAGTAATACATTTAGTTATTCGGCTTTTTTGGGATGTTGTTTTTTGTGTTGTTCCTTTCGGATGGCAGGCGGACACATAACCTCACAAAAACACGGAACCACAAAAATTTTTCAGATTTTAAGGGCACTAAAGCTCTAAAGGTTCGCTCACCAAATCACAAAGGCTCTAGTATCACCGTCAACGCACCAACGTCTCAAACGCTCGACTCAACGCTCGAAGCGCACTAAGTCACTAACGCTAAAACAAGACACGAATCTCCCCAAACCACGAAATTTTAAACCCCGGTTTGTGTTGTACCTGATTGATCCTCATATCCGGTATGCTTCAGTCGATCCATACGTCAACCGCGTTATTAAACTTTGGTGGTTTTGGGAAGGTTCGTGTCTTGTTTTAGCGTTAGTGGATTTGGGAATTTAGTGCGTTGAGTCGAGCGTTTGAGACCTTAGTGCGTTGACGGTGATACTAGAGCTTTAGTGGTTTCGTGAGTAAGTTTTTGGTGCTTTTGAGACCTTAAAAAATAATATAAAAATTTTAGTGTTTCCATGTTTTTGTGAGGTTATGTGTCCGCCTGCCATCCGGAAGGAATAACCTAAAAAACTTCATTCCAATGATCGGGGAGGAACAATAAGTTTCTCCATCCTTAAAACCCGAGCAAGAACCCCCACATCAAAGATTTCATGGTGATAAACCGTGTTCCCTCGTTGCCTTAGTGGTGAAATAGAAGATATAATTAAACTATAAATTATCAGGACACAACTAAGACCCGGGAGGTATCCATGAATACCGTATCTCTCGATTATTATCTTGGCGATAAATATTGCCTGAGCGCTTTTTCTATCTCGACCACTATGATGACCGTAAACGCTACAGGTATGATCACCAGCCAATCATTTAGCTCTAAAGCCGTTGTCCTGAAGATGAACTGCATCGGCTCCCAGTATATTATCGCTACCTGTGCTATCAGGGAAGCGACCACGCTAAAAAACAAGAATTTGTTTGAAAACGGGTCCATCCTGAACGCCGAGATCATTTCTGAGCGGGAGTTGAACACGTTGAATAATTGATAGAACACCATCGTTGTCAGAGCCACTGTCCGGGCTTTGTCGATACTGGCCCCCGAATTAAGCTGCCAGACAAATGCGGCCAGAGTCCCCAGCCCTAGCACGATGCCTATCACAATAAGCCTCTCCATCATCAGCCGGGAGATTATAGGCTCTTTCTGAGGCCTTGGCTTTTGATACTCTATTCCTTTCTCCGCAGGCTCGAAGGCCATGGCCACGTCCTGAATGCCGTTAGTCACCAGGTTCATCCATATGATCTGACCCGGGATAAGCGGTAAAGGAAGCCTCATGACAAGCGTCGAAAGTATAAGGATAACCTCCCCCAGGCCGCTCGACAGCAGGAAAAGAATGACCTTTCTTATATTGGAGAATACGACCCTCCCCTCTTTAACGGCCGAAAAGATGCTCGCGAAATTATCATCCGTTATGACCATCTCTGCTGACTCTTTTGCCGCGTCGGTGCCGCTCCTTCCCATGGCTATGCCGATATGTGCAGCTTTTAAAGCGGGAGTGTCGTTAACGCCGTCCCCTGTGACTGCTACGATCTCCCCCTTTTTTATAAGCTGCTGTACGATCCTTAGCTTGTGTATAGGTGATACGCGCGAATATACCGATACTTTATCCAGCTTTGAATAGAGGTCCTCATCGGATATGGATTCCAGTTCCTGGCCCGTAAACGCTTCTGCCTTGCCTTCCTCCGCGATATTTAGTTTTTTTGCGATAGAAACTGCGGTGACCTTGTGGTCGCCTGTGACCATTATGACGCGTATGCCCGAGGACTTTGCCTGTTCTATAGCGGTGTAGACCTCTTCTCGGGGCGGGTCATACATGCCCTGCATGCCAAGGAAAACAGCGCCTTCTTCGATCATATGAGGCTCTATATCGATGACCTTTTCCGGAAACCGCTTATATGCCATCGCAAGAATCCTCAGTCCCCCTCTTGCCATTTCATCGTTGATGTCTTCAAGCTTTTTCATATCCAGAGGGGCTTGCCTGCCGTCCGGGTTTAATGCGCTGTCGCACATTTTTATTATCCGGTCCGGCGCGCCTTTGATGAACGCGATGTTATAGTCCACGTTTTTGTTACGGAACAGGCTTGCCATATACATTCGCTCTGATTCGAAGGGTATCTCGTCAACGCAGGTATAATCGATCAGCTCGACACCTTCCCGCAACCCAAATTTCATAGCAGAGACGATAAGGCTGACCTCTGTCGGGTCTCCCCTGGGCTTATACATCTCTTGCTCTTCATCGAACTCCAGACGCGATTCGTTGGAAAGAAGGCCTGCTCTCAGGCACATTTCCAATGCGGCGTTTTCCACACCTCCGGCTGCAGCATTCTCGGGCACTATCTCGCCGTCCGGAGAGAATCCGGTACCTTTTACGTCATAGAACCGGCCTCCGGAAAATATTTTTACGACGGTCATCTCATTTTTTGTCATCGTACCGGTCTTATCGGAAGCTATGACAGTAGTGCTGCCGAGCGTCTCGACGGCCGGAAGTTTTCTTATTATGGCATTCCTTTCGGCCATTCTGTTTACGCCTATTGCCATTGTGATAGTGACCACTATGGGCAGGCCTTCCGGGATCGCGCTTACTGCCAGGGCTATGCCGGTAAGAAGCATTTCAGCGAACGATTTTCCGGACAGCATGCCTATGATTATCGCGATCACAGATACGCCCACGATAGCCAGGCCGATCTTCTGGCTCATGCGTTCAAGCCGGGCCTTGATAGGAGCCTCCGCGGGCTTTACGCTTGCGACCTGGTAGGATATCTGCCCAAGTTGTGTCTTCAGGCCGGTCGCGATCACGACACCTTTTCCTCTCCCGGATAACACGATCGTACCCATGAACGCGGAATTTATGATCTCTCCTGCGGGCGCGTTCTTATCGGCTATAGGGGCAGTACTTTTTCTAACAGGTTCGGATTCGCCCGTCAAAGCGGATTCGTCCGCTTCCAGGCGGATCACCTCGAACAGCCTCATGTCGGCCGGCACTTTTGTGCCCGAGGCCAGAAGCACTATGTCTCCCGGTACGATGTTTTCGCTATCGATCTCTTCGACGATGTTATCCCTGACGACCGAAGCTTTTGGAGCCGCCAGGGACTTCAGGGCGCTTATCGCCTTTTCAGCCTTGAACTCCTGGAAAACGCCTATGATAGCGTTTATGAAGACGACTGCCAGTATTATTGCCGTATCCAGCAGATCTCCAAGCAGAGTGGTTATCACTGCCGCGATGATCAAAACATATATAAGAGGGTCCATGAACTGGTGGACAATGATCTTAAAAATGCTGAACTCAGGGCCTTTTTCGATCGAGTTCTTACCATAGGTCTCGAGCCTTTTTTCAGCTTCTTCCTGCGAAAGACCCGAATGCCCTGTCTTTAATTCGGTGAAGATCTCATCGATCGTCTTTGCGTAATATATCTCTTCACCAGTGCCCATAATCAGGATTTTATGATTATGACTTTATGAATGATACCTGTTTTAATAATAGGTTTAATTTCCAATACCCGAATTTGTCATAAAAAAATGTTATATCCCCCGGAGCTTGATGGGTAAGATATACAGGCACATGGAAAAGCCTTCCGGCTGCAGAGAATTTAACCGGGCTTCCTGAAATATAAGCAGTAAAAATTACCGTCCATCATATACTCGACTTTTACATCCTGCATTTCTCCCGGTACAAGATCCACAGGTACCTCTGCCCGTTCTTCAAGCTGCCCGAGGTCTTTGAAGATAGAGCTCCATACGACGTTCTTACTTACCGCCTCCATTGCTTTCTTAGACTCGTCGGCGATCAATATCTTAGTCCCGGGTTTTGCCACGCGTATCATTTCACTTATCGCTTTTGTCCTGTCGTTGAAAAAATTTATGCCGCCGACATGAAAAACGGAGTCGAACGACCCGTCCATGAATGGGAGCCGCTCTGCGTTACCAAGAAAAAGTTCGGATCTTAGTCCCCATTTTTTCATGTTTCTCCTGCACTTCATGAGCATGCCCCATGAAAGGTCGAGACCATAAAAACGGCAGGTTTCAGGCAGGTATCTTATATTGGCCCCTGTGCCTATTGACACTTCAAGTACTTTATCCCCGCCTTTTATCCCGAGGTTCTTGAGATATTCTTTGCGCACTTCATTGAAATTTTTCCTATTTAGAAAACCGTACAGTTTTATCGCAATATCGTAAAACGGGGCATAGCGATCATAAAATCGCCGGAGCTTTTTATTCAGGCCGGATATTTCATGGTCTTCTACAAAAATAGGTATACCGTCACGTATCGGGAATATTTTTCCTGAAACGGGGTTAACTAATGCTTCTTTAACCTTCCCGGCCCCTCTGATCGTGGTTAATTCCAGAGGCTCATAGGTGTCGGGATCGCAGAGCAAAGATACTGTGTCGGGCATCATGGATAATTTCAATTTTTTATTATATTATAATCGATATATAAATAAAGTTCATCAATAAAAACAGAGTAGATGAAAAAGAAATCGTGTTCATTGAGCTATAAAGCTCATTTTTTAATGTCACAAATATGTCGTGTCCTGTTATTTTGCAGTCACATTTGACAGTTTTTCGTCACGTTGCCATATTCTTCCCGGTATGATTTATCCGTAAGATCCCCTGCATACTTATTACGAGAGGAAGCAATGGACTGAACGGGCTTCTGATAAAAGAGTTTGTAGAGCGTTCCCGGATAATGAAGTGATCGACCGCACTATCATTAATGCGTGGGAAGATGACAGGATCGTTAGAATGGTTGAAAAAACTGGCATAAAGATAATAATGGCATGCAAAACAACTGACGTCTGTCCCGCTTTTCTTTCGATATCCGCGACATGGGCCGGATATGATGTATATGCTGTCATAGATGCCTAAGGTACATGGAACCGGCCGGTTGAAGAAGCGGCTATGATGAGCATGGCCGTGGCCGATATCAAAACAACGACATCTGTAGCCGTCTCCGCTGAGCTTCAACATGACTGAAAAAACGATACGGGTTAAAACCTTGCAAAGCTATTTGGAGAAAGGCTTGGACCGTACGGATTTTTACTCAAGAGTTATTCTGTAAGTATAAAAGATAAAGTAAAATATGTAAATATTCGAAATCGTTTAAAAAATCATAATATAAAGGAGAAAAGATGAGATATCGTCAAAACGATTGAGGTGGTTATAAATTTCCGGATCTTTCCCCTACAATATTTTTACGATATTATGATAAAAACTTTCTCTCCCGATAAGTAAACTTATGTCCGGAAGCACAGGAAATGATTGATATAGTGTTAAAATAAAGATTACATTTTATATGAGACCTCGCAAGTCAATCATCCTGATCTCTTTAGTCATCGGAATATGTCTTTCCGGATGTCTGGACGCCCCGGATAAAAAAGTGTCGATCACCCCGGAGGCCACGGCCACAGTAAAAGCCACGGTAATGCCGGCGATCAATGAAGGGGATGTGATCATAGGTACATGGCAGTGGATAGATAACAGAAATATCGATAACAAAGTGGAATACGTTTTCAAGACAGACGGCACTTTCACCAGATACGACAGCGCTAACGGCATTAAAAATTATAAAGGAAAATGGACTAAAGCAGATGATAAAAAATACCATCTTGTATATGCAGAGCCGTCACCGGGATACGTCAGTGAGAACCTGTATTATAATGAGAACATGGACCGCCTGTATACTGAAATTTACCAGTTCCTGGATAGAAAAACATAAATTTTTTTATATTAGTATCCTATATCCCGCAATGAGCCCCTCCGTGTTTTTCCAGGTACCGCTGGTGATATTCTTCAGCCCGCCAGAATGTTTGTGCCGGAACTATCTCTGTCGCTATCCCGTCTTCATATTTGCCCGACCTTTGAAGCCTTTCCTTTGACGCAATGGCAGCTTCTTTCTGTGCGGTATTATGGTAAAATATCACTGACCTGTACTGCGTCCCGATATCCGGCCCCTGGCGGTTCACTTTCGTGGGGTCATGTATTCCCCAGAAAACGTTCAACAGGTCTTCGTAGGACACCTTTGAAGGATCATAGGTCACTTCTACGACTTCGGCATGGCCGGTCTTATCCGTACACACATCCTTATAGGTGGGGTTGTCTGTCGTTCCGCCCATATATCCGACGGACGTGGATATTACCCCGCTGACCCGCCTGAAAGCGGCTTCTACACCCCAAAAACAGCCTGCGCCGAATGTCGCTTTTTCCGGTTTGTCGTCAATGTTCATCACGCTCTTCTCCTAACAGGTAATTGGCATTTTTAAAAAACATACTTTCATGATAGTTTATGTTCAAACGCTGGATACCATCAGCATTGTAAAATAATTTCTTCTGCCTTTTTTAAACCTCTGTAGGTTATACCTACCCGGTCACCGTCAGATTTTATTTTCGCAAATCCCAGGCTTTTCATACATAACATTATGTTTTCTATTTCATCTTCAGTGAAATTCAGCGACCTTCTCAGGTCGATCTTATTGACGTAAGCGCAGATATCGCCTCTTGACATTTCGTAGAGCATGACAAGAAAATTCCTTTGTTTCTTCCTGACAGGGTCAGAGTCTTTGCCGATACCCATAATTATATCCCTCCGGAAAATTCCACATACGTCAAAATTAATTTTATATTTGTTTAGTTATTTTATTTACTATACTATATAAGGTTTATTTACTTAATAAATATTAACAATAAACGGGACTGTCACCGATAATTTATATTCGCCGGGTTTCCGATATCATGATAGCGCCTTTTTTATCATTTATAATAAATAAAACAATGGCTACACCAAATTTAAATATGGTAAGGTCATAATTTCTTAAGATGAACGCCACTAGCTCGAGTTTTTTAAGGGAAATAAGCGATCTGGAGGTCTTAAAAAGTCTTGAATCGGACATCTCGAACATGACAGGCCTTAGCACCTCTGTCGTGGACATATTGATAGCGGTAGCCGTGATCACTTTATCCGTCGCCATGGCGATGGTCGTAAAATATTTCATCGCGGAGATAGCGCCGAAGTTAGTGTCCAGGACAAACAATACGCTGGACGACGAGATCCTCAAGGCATTGAACGGCCCTGCCCAGGTATCCATAATAGTGCTGGGCACATACATCGCGATAGGGACGATAAAAGAGCTCCCGGTATCCTTATCGGACAATATTGGCGCCATATTGATAATAGTGCTGATATTCATAGCCGCATATTTCATATCGAATCTGATCAACGCCATCATAAAATGGTACAGGAACGAATTCTCATCGAAGGGCGACACGAAACTTGACAACTCTGTGATGCAGTTCTTCAACAGGTTCATAGGCGTCGTCATATATTCTATCGCAATATTGACCGCCATAAGCCAGCTGGGGATAGAGATAACCCCTATGCTGGCAAGCCTGGGAGTTGCAGGTATCGCGGTGGCGCTCGCAGCACAGGAATTACTTTCTAACATCTTTGGAGCGTTCGCGATCCTTTCGGACAGGCCGTATAAAGTCGGCGACAGGATAGAGCTCTCCAGCGGCGAATATGGGGACGTTGTCGACATAGGCCTGAGAAGCACCAGGCTGAGGACGCTGGACAATAAGATCATAGTGATACCGAACTCGGATATGTCTAAGTCCAGGATCAATAATTATTCCGAGCCTGACTATAAGCTGAGATATACCATAAGGGTAGGCATATCCTATAATTCTGACGCGGAAAAGGCGATAAGGATCCTTGAGGAGATCGCAGGAAGCATGGACGGCGCAATGAAGGACCCGAAACCAAAGGCATACATAAGCGAGCTCGGGGAATATTCCGTAAATCTCACTTTGCTGGTCTGGGGCAAGAATTTCAGGGAGAACTGGGACATACCTGACAGAGTCATGAGAAAAGTCCTTAAGCGCTTCCCTGAAGAGGGTATTGAGATACCGTTCCCGACAACTAGCGTATTGATGAAAAAGGATAAGGAAAGGATGCCTGGTGTCGTGGTCGAGGCGATAATCCCGAACATGATAGAAAAGTAGTCCTTAACTTTTTTCCTTTTTTCTCATTTTTCTTATGCGATTTTTTGGGAGTCTATTGATTCATTTTAAGGGTAAAGGTAGATACTGATTTCACAGAAACACATTGCCCGAAAAGCCGAAAAACCAAACATCAGGCGGATCTCTCAAACACTCCATGATAGGTATGCCCCGTTAAAAAGGATTTACCGAACCAGGAGCCTTTTTCCTGTAGACCGGCATTTTTCATTATCTTCACGATATCTTCTGCAGGCATACCATGGCCTTCATTTATGGGTTCCTTTATTACGATCCTGCCGCCCATATTTAGTTTTTTCACGATGACGTTAACTTTGTCCTGCCTATCTCCTTCGTCTATCTCATGCAGGACGAAATGAATGACGGCAATATCATAATGGCCATCTTTTAGATCAAGGCCGGATATGTCACCTATCTTATAGTCGACGTTAGGGAACTTCTTTAGTGCTTTTTTTATAACGCCAAGCCATACTCTAGAAATATCAACGCAGGTCAGATGCCCGTCGCCTTTTAGCAGGGACCTGGCAATGTGCCTTGAGACGTTACCCGCGCCTGACCCGTATTCAAGTACTTTCTCGTTCCCCTTTAATCCGATGCTCTTTACAAAATTCTTATAATAAGGAGTCCCGAAGATATTCGCAAGCCTGAATGTCAACACTACCAGTGAGCCGGGTTCTGTAAATGTCATATTATATCTCAAACCTCAATATCGGATCATACACGCAAAGTTCGATATTATAAGATATTTAAGTGTGATCGTATATATTATAGCGTTTTATGATAAAGCGATAGCTACGCATGTGCTTCTAGCTTGCCGCCCCCGGGTAAGCCCCTGTCCGAATCCCAGTCGAAGATAAGCTCCAGGTCGGGAATGTTCTCAGGTTTTGAGAAATCGATGCCTGTAAAGTTTAAAAACTCTTTAACGTTTTCATGCGAGCGAGGTATATGAGGATCGGTCCCCTTCTGAAAGACTCCGGCAAGATCATCCATGGATTCCAGGTACTGGATCAGAAAATCGCCGTCCGAACGGTGCTGAAGGAATACCAATAGCTTTGATATGGTCTGATATCTCAAATGGTCTTTGACTTCGTCGAACTCGACGCTTTTTCGCTGATCCCAGTATCTTTTAAGTTCGATCGTGCGCCCTGGCAGGATATCCATAGCGAAAACATAGCGATCACTTTGCATTTCGGTTTGCTTTACAGGGTCTTCCCAGTCAAATAACATATCTATTTTGGGAGCGTTTGCCAGCCTTGTAATATCCACTCCGGTCAGGCTATGTATCTCCCTTATCAATGTCCGGGCTATAGGCAGACTGGAACCTGCGCATTCCATGAACGATTTGCCTATGTCGCTTCCGGAAGCCAGATATGCGACAATATAATCCCCTATCGCCATATGCTGGAGAAAAACCAGAACTCTGGAATAGCCTGTGCTCCGGAGATATTCGTCCATCTCTGCGGCCTTTTCTGTCCTGATCTCTCTAAAAAAGCTTTTAGTCTTTTCTGTTTTACCAGGCAGGATCGAAAAGATAAAACAGGATTCAATGGTATCATCTATACCCATATAGCTCCCCCGATATCGAAGTTCGGACGATCTTAATATCACCGCCGATCTTTTTTGCCAGAGTACTTTTTGCTATTCGGCGATATATTCAAGGAAAAATAAAATGATATAATTATTCGAAATATTATTGCGTTATAACCCTGTATATACCAATTTATTTTTTTATATAGCCAGTAAACCTTTTTTAGAGGCACATTTAACGATCCGGGGATAAATGATATTGCACGAATTAATTTTAGATCCCAAGCGAAAACCGCAGCGCATCAATGACCCAGTGGAAGCCTATGGCGGTCTCTATATCTTTCTTATATGCGAGGATGGCCATTGGTAATCCAAATAGTACGCTCATGACTATCGTCATCACCATGGCGGCCACGATGTTTTGGGCAAAAAGTTCCGGCACATGTATTGCCGCATGGAAGGCGGCGGCCATGAAAATCGAGCTTAATACGGCAACGTTCTTTGGAAGATATTTAAGCAGGACGGTGAGCGATATCGCAAAAAATATCAGCCTGTACGCGACCTCCTCCATTATCCCCGGCCTGAGCGCCTGTAAAGCCTGATAAAATATGTTCTGTACGGCAGCGGTATCCCCATTAACGCAGATGATCATCAAAACATTCATTATAGCGATCGGAATGCCTATTAACGCGCCGAATAAAAATCCTTTTAAAGCACCGGCAGCGTTCCCTTCGGACATGTTAAAGTTCAGCACTTTATGGGACCTCAATAGCCCGATAGCCCCGGTCACCATCACGAACGCCATCACGGCATACACGGTGGGCTCATAATACGGGATCGACGAGATCCAGCCATTATACCAGTATTTCGCCTGTGTGGACACCCATATTAAAGATGCGAATAATAAACCTACAATGATGCACATACTATCGATGTTTTTTCGGTACTTGAACGCCGCCCATATCCCTGTGACCGATAGTGCCAGATATATCATCTGATTAGGGCTATAAAAAAATATACTTGAGTAAGGGTAGTTCCGTAGTACTGCAAGCGGATACCACAAAGCATAGATCGCGATGAACAAAACGATGAAAGCCGAAAGTACTGCTATGCCTTTAATATTAATATCTTTAATATCAGAAGCCCTGTTCACGTTTCGGTCATATCGCTCAAACATAGGGGATAAGATATGCCGATAGCTTTTAAATTTTTCTTATGGGCCATATTTGTCCTGCCTGTAGCCGCTATTTTCCCATGCTTCCCTCATGACAGGATTTCTTCTCAAATACTCGTCGACGACAGGTTTCGGGACGCTGTTCAAGGGACACGAAAAATTGACACATCGGTTACAATAAAAGACTTTTAAGACAAAGAATAGTGTCACGCCGGACAGTAATGTCGCGAGAGCTATGCCGCCCATCCCTAAAGCGCTTATCGTATCGTACCCGGGTTTAACGTTAACGAACCATAGCCCGTATAGCTGTGATAATACGGGAAATCCGATAAATATTAAGAACCCCGCCAGCAGCCCGGCCTTTTCCATGCTGCTCATTGGCCCGGGACGATACTTCCATAGCTTCGGGGTGCCATTATTGGCGAGACAATGCAGTATATTACTTTTTTCGGCATAGTACGGGCAATGGCTGCATAGTATCCTTATCTCTATTAAACAGAAAAATAACAGGAAGAATATAATATATGCTAACAGCGGCCACCAGGAGCCTGTTGCGTACCCTGTCAATACCATACCGAAAATCGCGATGATGACAAAAGAAAAAGACATTACCAGAAATGCGGCCAGTACGTTCCTGTCCCATTTACAATGAAGCTTTTCTTTATTTTTACAACCGGAACAGTTAGACGTTTCATCCCATGTGCAAATACCATAAGGATTTTTATCTGACATATGATCACCGATCTTCTGGCATTATAGGACAGGATTTTTACGCTTATTTTGATGCAGGCAGCAATATGACGAACCTGGATCCCCTGCTATGATCACCCGGCACCCGGTCCTCCGCCCATACCTGGCCGTGGAAATCGTTGACAAGCGTCTTGACAAGGTAAAGCCCCAGGCCCATTCCTTTCGTATTATCGTTACTTCTGAACAGGCGGTTAAATATCCTGGTCTTCATTATATCCGATATTCCCGGGCCGTTATCCTCCACTATGAACCGATAATATTCTCTGCCGCCATAGATCATGCTTGTGATGCTGATATTAATGGTTAAGGGCCCTCTCGAATGTTTTATCGAATTTTCTATCAGATTGATGAAAACATCACTTAAAAGCTCATTAGCCCTGACGGGGAACACACCATCATCAGGATAATTTATTATTATTTCCCTCCCCGGGATTTTCTCGAACTGGCCTTTAATGTCATTGATGATCTCACCGGCATCTATCACCTTATATTTCAATTCGCCTTCTTTGGACTGCCTTATCTTTCTCACATTGGTTATGAGCCTCGAGCTGTTCTGTAAGGATCGTAAGGGCGTCATTATTAGCTCTGATGTGATCTCGTCCAGGTTCAGTAACTCATAAGCCATCTCCAGGTAGCCCATGGAGATCTGGTTCATGTTGTTTATGTCGTGGCCCATAAGATCCACATACAATTCCGCCTGTTCCCTGGATTCCTGGGCCTCTTTATAAAGTATGGCATTTTCAAGGGCAATAGCGGCTCTGCGCGCAAGCTCCTCCGCAAGCTCAAAATCTTTTTTCGTATAGTTGCGGCCCGAATCGGACATTACAAGGTTTATGGAGCCCAGTATCTTACCATGCGCGGTAAGCGGTACGCAGATAGCTGACCTGCACCCGATCTTTTTGACAAGTTCGACATGTTCAGCATTGATAGCATAGTTTGACATGTCTGCGTCCCCGACTTCCGGGATAAATATCGGCTTGCCGGTCTTGAGTACGGTAACAGTTGCCTGCGGCGAATTCCAGTCACATGGATATTGCCACGATAGTTCCAGCAATGAGCTTTCTTTTTTCTTATCGGTATGTGCTACCGCTATGCGGCGGATCTGTCCGCCTTCAATGATATCCACCATACAATAGTCGCCCAGGTAGGGTATTGCGAGATCGGCCAGTTTTTTAAGAGTCTCTTCATAATCAAGGGATGAAAAAATGATTGGCCCTATCCTGGTCAGGAAACGCATATACTCTTCTGCCTTTTGACGCTCGATGATCTCCTGTTTTGCTTGATTATACAGCCGGGCGTTTTCGATGGCCAGAGCGGCCCTGTCTGCGATGTTCTGTAATAGTTTTAAGTCATCTTGAGTGAATGGGCCTTTATCTTCGCTGCGTGATATGCTTAATACACCTTCAGGGCGGTCTTGATAAATTACGGGCACGAACAGCATCCTGCGGGTGTTCGAGGCTATCATGAATGACATGTATTCCGGTTTTATCTGATCGCTGATCTCTTTTTGGAAAATATCGTTAATTATCAGCGGAACGCCTGTTTTTAACACATTTCCGCTCAAGCCTTCATCGACTCTATGCGGGGAGCGGACGAACATATCTTTTAGCTTTTTATTAAGATCGGGGTCGTTAGAGTGGAAAGCGATATTCTCCAGCATCTCACCATCCTTCGATAACATGCTCAACACGCACGAATCGCCCAAATATTCTGCAGTACGCTGTACGGCTACGTTCAGTATGGATCCGTAATCCAGCCTTGCCGCAGCTAACAGTTTTGAGATATTCGCCAGTATCACCTCGCGTTTTAAATTTTCCAGCACGAGCCTTTCGGCTTTTTTCCTTTCGCTGATATCAGTGATGAATGAATAGAAGTATAATGGCCTTCCGCCTTGATCCCGGACAAGATGGGTAAATATCTCTACCGGGACGGTGGAGCCGTCTTTACGGATATATTCCTTCTCATATTTTTGTGGCCGGCCTGTGTTGCGGACTTCATTAAGCATCGACAGGTTATGTTCTAAAATGTTTGCAGGGGTGATGTCGCCAATGGATTTTTCAAGTAATTCTTCCCGGTCATATCCTAAAAACTCTAAAAAAGCCCTGTTGAACGTCATTATTTTTGAATCCGGGTATACGGCCATGAACGGCATTATGTTACTTTCAAGAATGTCGGGCAGCATGCTCTTTAATTCTTTATAATCATAGCTGGAGATATCCTTCGGCACTTCTCCCGTATTTTTACTGCCATATTCGTTAATGGAAACTTTCCCCCCGGCATAAATCAAATAAACATATATGTCACGTACATTTTTTCGGATGCATACATCAATTTTTTTAATATAAAATTTAATTGTTTCATTTTATTTAAGAATATCTTTATAATACTCGTTTATCCCCATACCTCGTTCTAAAAATATGGGGGCGTCACAGATCAGGATGTGGATGGTGGACCCTTTCATAATGTGCCGCCAGCATTTGCCGGGAGAACATAATGAAGTGCACATGTTCGGGGGTTCCATAAAAAGAAGGATACACACGGACGGTTATCTGAAGGCCAATTGTTTTGAAGCGAATTCAATAGGCGCCAGGCATGAGGAGCTTGTAGAAGAGATGGTCGGCAGAGGTTATGAGCATAATTCCATCCTGGTCGTCGATATGGGGGCGTTGAACGATATCCCCCGGCATGTAAGGGATTTTAAAATAGACAGTGAAGGATCCTTAAGCCTGTTGTTACAAAGATGCACGCGCTGCAGAAAAAGATATAAAGAAAAACATCGCTGCACGCTATTTTGATCCGTATCGGAAGTCTTCTGTTGATGCATGCTCACAATTTTAATGATGGAATTGTTCCCCTGTCCAGGAACTTATAGATCTGTACCTTCAGTAGGTCGGTCAC
This sequence comes from Methanooceanicella nereidis, assembly GCF_021023085.1. Classification (NCBI taxonomy): domain Archaea; kingdom Methanobacteriati; phylum Methanobacteriota; class Methanomicrobia; order Methanocellales; family Methanocellaceae; genus Methanooceanicella; species Methanooceanicella nereidis. The sequence continues at coordinate 179,413 of NZ_PGCK01000006.1, forward strand.
CAGGAATGACAGGATCGCATATCCCCATACGAATATCGCCAGTTTCCACCCCATAGCTGCGGGGAAGAATATGCCATACACGGTTATCAGCGTGGCTATTGTCTGTGACGTGCATGCAGCGAGCAGAAGTATGGGCGCCGGCTTAACTGTCCAGAAATAGCTTCTCGTCCTTGCCACGAACAGGAACAGCTGTCCGGCCACGGATAGCTTAAGATATATAAAGGACTGGATAAGCGCATGTGAAAGATGGAAGACCTCTATGCCTATGATGAGTATACCGAAGCTCCACAGCACACCGAACAATCCCAAAAAAGTCGATATGCCCAGCAGAGTACGCATATTCCATTTTTCCGGCTTATCCGAAAAATGAACGTTATCATATGCAATTGTCATTATAGGGGTATCGTTCAATAGTGCGAGCAGTATAATCATCAGCGGAGTGATCGGATAAAAATTAAAGATAATGATCGATGCGGTAATAAAGAAGACAAGGCGGATCGTCTCTCCCATGCGATAGATGGAATAGTTCGTCATTCTCTGGAATATTTTCCTGCTCTCTTTAATGGCATCGATTATCACCGATAGGCCGGGGCTCGTCAATACGATATCGGCAGCGGACTTGGCCGCGTCAGTCGCTCCTGCTACGGCTATGCCTGCGTCTGCTTTTTTTAGGGCGGGTACATCGTTTACCCCGTCCCCGGTCATTGCCACGATATGCCCCTTATCCTGAAGTAGCTTAACGATACGATATTTATGTTCGGGGAACACCTGGGCGAACCCGTCGGCATTTTCGACTATAGTGCCGGCCTTATCGTCAGGGACATCGATGAACGATGAGGCTGGCTGGATGTCAGTGCCAAGGTTCACTTTTCCCGCTATCTCTTTTGCTATCGCAGTATGATCCCCGGTCACCATCTTTACTTCGACACCCATGGATTGCGCGGTCTTTATCGTATCGGCGGAATCGTCTCTCGGGGGATCATGAAGGGACAGTAATCCTACGAAATCCCATTTACCGTCCTCATCTGACCTTGCGACACCAAGCGCCCGATATCCCGCGGATGCAAAATCATCGACTATCTTATTGATCTTGCCGGCATCGGCCGCATTTTCCGAGGCCATTTTAAGTATCACCTGAGGAGCCCCTTTTGAGACTTTGAACTTCCCGCCTTCTTTATCCTCTATCTCGGCCTCGGTCCGTTTTATCACGGGATCGAACGGCTTAAAAGAGACGATTTTATAGTTCGATATCCTGGAAAGCGCCTCTTTATCAGCCCGTGACTTTTCAATTATCGAAGTATCAATGGGATCCTTATCTTCCTCTCTTGATGCCAGTGTCGCATAGACTATGACATCATTTTTGCTGAACTTGCCGATCGGAGAAAGTTCGGCGACCTTGATCTCGTTCTTTGTGATAGTCCCGGTCTTGTCCGCACATAAAATATTTATGCCTGCCATCTCTTCTATGGCCACGAGTTTACTTACTATGGCCTCTTTTTTTGACAGGGCTACGGCGCCAACTGCCATAGTGATAGAAAGAACCGCCGGGAGCGCCACAGGAATGCCTGCTATGGTAAGGACAAGCGCGAACTGTATGATCGTCAGAAAATCATGATGCCTTAAAAGTTCAACGGTTATGATAATAAGCACGAGCATTAAGGTAACGACGATCAGGTAATTCCCGATCTTGACAACAGCTTTCTGAAAATGGCTTTTAGCCGATATCTCTTCCGCAAGCATTGCTGTCTTGCCAAAATACGTATTGACACCCGTTGCCACAACGACGGTGTCCATTTCGCCCTGCCTTACAACCGAGCCCGAATACCCTACGTCGGAGGCATGTTTCTCTACGGGAAGAGATTCCCCGGTAAGCGCGGACTCGTCCGCCTGTAAATAGTCCCCTTCGATCAATTTTACGTCTGCCGGAATAACATCTCCCAGCCTTATTCGTATGACATCGCCGGGAACAAGGTCCGACGCCGACGTATCTACCCATTTACCGTCGCGTTTTACCCTGGCTTTCAACGCGAGCTTCTTCTTTAATAGCTCTATTGCGTTATCCGCCTTATTCTCCTGGAAAAATTTCACTCCCGCATTGATCAGGAGCAGCAAGCTTATTATCACAAAGTCTTCCCAGTGCTGTATGATGAGCGACAGGATGGCGGCAGCCTCGATCATCCATGGTATGGGTCCCCAAAAATTGCGCAGGAATTTTATGATAGGATTGGCCTTTTTTTCAACAATTTCGTTCGGACCATACACTTCAAGACGATCTTTTACTTCGGAACTTGAAAGCCCGTCCCTGCTTGTGGACAGGTCACCGATCAGACTGTCTATTGATGATTTTTTCGCTTCCTCCATGCTTATGATCTTCTTATCCATGTAAGTAGCCCCTGATGATAGTCGATAAAGCGAAATTGTTCCAGTGTGCCGATCGATGTTATTACGATCGGTATTACAGGAATAAACACAATTTACAGTTTTATTTTATTATTTATATTTATAAAATGAATTATATAATATATCGTTATTTTATGCAAATCTTATATTACAGGAATTTGATGCTTCTTGTGTTATGCGAATATGAAAATATGCTCATTAAAATTGAGCAGTGATCATAATTTAATGTCACGCCCGAAAAAAGAACGCTATCATACCAGAGCTGTCTTTTCGGGAAGTGATAGGACAACTATTACATAATATTTTTCAGCTACAGGCAAAAATTAGTATTATTTCTTATCATAAGCATAAAATATTTATTGTATATTTAAGGTGAAATCTATAAAGAGTTGATAGATATGAATAAAGGCTCTATTAATATCATGTACATAATTGCCATGGTCATGCTGCTTTTAGCCCTGGCCATTATTGGTAACTCTGTTTTCGATAATGACATGGGAAGTGATTTTAAGGATTCAGGAAGCACGATGATCGCCAGTTTGATCATCAGTGAAGACAGTTATGATAAAGGTACGATATACGAGCGCTACTGCTTTGAGACCTCCCAGTATTTCGGATTACGCGGTTAAAATAAAATACTAAATTATATCGCCCATTTCTTTTCCTTATAAGTGATTTAAAGCGAGCGGAAATGAAGAAGGGAAAGCTTTATATCTGAAAAGTGCCTTTTTAGGTTCTGTTCAATGAGACTTTTCGAAGAGCGGAAATAAAATATTTTGCTCGCATTGGACGGTTTAAAAACTAAAATTTTAAACTATCAGGGATCAAACCCCAAACAACATGCGGGGGTTGCCAAGCCAGGTCAAAGGCGCAGGATTGAGGGTCCTGTTTCGTAGGAATTCGCGAGTTCGAATCTCGTCCCCCGCACTACTGCTCTTGTATTTTAACGTTTTTTGCTGTCCATGTTCTTATGAAACTGCCAGACTTAAAGGCATTTATTTGCCTCAGTCAGGTGTACATAGGTCATAGTATTCTGTGCTCCCGGGGCCAGGCCGGGGGATATATCCTTACATAATGTTGCCCGGGTGCTCGACCGCGTTTGGCGAGCCCTCCGGGTTCTCCAGATAAATGTACGTACTCCGAGCCATAATAGAATAAATTGGGTTCTCGATGTTAATTTGTAACTTTTATATGGTTAAAGGTAGTATGGGTAAGTTATGCTTCTCGACGAAAAAACTCTGGTGACACTCCAGAGGCTTGGCCTGACCTATTACGGTGCGAGGATCTACGAGACGCTGGTGCTGCTGGGCCCGAGTGACGCGGCCAGACTTTCCAAGGAGTCGGATGTTCCACGGACCAGGGTGTATGACATCCTGCGGCGGCTCGAAACCGAGGGCTGGATCACGAGCGAGCGTACCCGACCCATCACGTATACCGCCCGCTATCCCCGGGAAGTGCTCGAAGAGAGGAAGGCCGCATTCAACGCGGCGGTCGATGAGACTGCGAATGATCTGTCCATGCTGTACGATAATCAGATGGAGAAGGAGAACCCGCGTGTGTGGCTGTTAAGGGGTTCAGTCAATGTGACGGTCAAGTTGCTGGACATGATCGGCCGGTCTAAAAAGAACATCATGCTTATGGGCGCCCTTTACTTTGCCGATGAGATCGAACAGCTTAAAACCCAATTGCAATACGCAAAGAAACGAGGGGTGACCGTGCGTCTCATAACTCAGAAGAGCATTCGGCTGAAGGACGGTGATCTCGACATCCTGGGCCATCTGTCCCCTGTCGTATCCGGGGTAAAAGTATATGGGCCGCCGTACTCGAAGTCCGCGATCGTCGACGATCGGGAAGTACTGATCATATTCTCGCGCCTCGATGATGATGTACCAGACGAGGACAGCGTCATCGCCATTTGGATCCCCAACACATCCGTCGCTTCTAACTGGGCGAGCATTTTCAATGCCGTCTGGAACGTGTGACCGGGCCTATACAGGCGTTTTCTGCGAACCTCGCCAGAGATAAATGTAATCGTCCATGATATTCTGGCTTCAGTCATCTTTACCCCCGTAAAAGTTACAAAAGATATATTAATCGCCTTCTTCCTAATTCCAATTACCTATAACGCTTAAAATGAGAGGGTAGAAGGATGGAGATTGCTGGCATCATATCATGCCCACGGGGTATAGGCTGTGATAAGTCTGATCTATTAAATGTGACTATTGCAGACGACGGAAGATCACGCGCGAAAGATCATCGGATGGATGTTTACTGATGAAATCTGTTAATGATAAACGTCTTGTGTTGATCATCATCTGTATGACGGCTTTCACTACGCCATTCCTGACGACCTCCGTCAACATCGCGCTGCCGACCATTAACACCGATTTCGCGGTCCCGGACCAGGCGCTGCTGAACTGGCTGGTAACCGGCTACTTGCTCACTGCGGCTATCTTCGTGGTCCCCTTCGGCCATATTGCCGACAGGTATGGCCTGAAAAAAGTCTTTGTCACCGGATTGGTCGTCATAGTTGTTTCGTCTATCCTCTGTGCCATGTCCAGCTCGATCCTCATGCTCATCGCATCCCGCGCGATCGAAGGCGTAGGCAGTGCTATGATTTTCGGCACCTCCCTGGCCATCCTTACTTCAGCGTACCCGCTAAAGGAGCGGGGTAAAGTGCTTGGCATCAACATGGCGGTCATGTATGGAGGGCTATCGCTGGGCCCGTCGCTGGGCGGCTTCATCACCCACTTCGGCAGCTGGCGGCTCATCTACGCCGGGATCGCGTTGTATGCCCTGGTAGTGGCCTTGCTCGCTTCATGGAAAATCGCCGATGAAGGGCCTATTGCGAAGACAGGGCGGTTCGACCTGTCCGGAACCGTTCTATACGGGGCAGTTCTCGTCTCTCTTATACTTGGGCTGTCAAGCTTACAGGAAACGATCGGCGTAGCCCTCTTCGGGCTCGGTCTTGTCCTCATGGCCGTGTTCTTCTGGTGGGAGATGCGGCACACTAACCCGGTGCTTAAGGTCAGCGTCTTCAGGAAGAACAAGGTATTCATGTTCTCCAACCTGGCCGCGCTGATCAACTACAGCGCGAACGGCGCGGTCGCATTCATGCTGAGCCTGTACCTGCAAAAGATATACGGGTTCGACGCGCTGACGGCCGGGCTCATCTTGATCGTCCAGACAGTACTTATGGCCGTGTTCTCGCCCATGACCGGCAAGCTATCCGACCGGCTTGAGCCGCGCATCGTGGCTTCGGCCGGCATGTCTATCTGTGCAATTGGCCTGGTACTCTTTGCCATGCTCTCCCCGGGGACGCCACTGTGGCTGGTGGTCGCAAGCCTGATGTTCCTGGGTATCGGCATCGCGTTCTTCGCGTCACCCAACACCAACGCGATCATGAGCTCCGTGGAGAAGTCGGAATACGCCATGGCCTCGAGCATGGTGAGCACTATGCGGATGATCGGGGGAATTCTGGGCCTGGGCATCACAAATCTGATCTTCACGTACTTCATGGGACACGCGGAAATCCCCGCGACAGGCCCGTACGATCTCCTCATGAAAAGTATCCAGGTGGCGTTCGCGGTCATGGCCGGACTCTGCATCGTCGGCGTCGGCCTCTCTCTGGCCAGAGGCAACCTGCGTAAAGCCGAAGCTACACAGATCGCACACCCGATCAAAAAACCATAGCACAACAAGTAAAAGAATTAAATAAAAAAGTTGCCTGCACTCCGTAAAGGAGCGCCATAGTTTTTCTAAGCGATTTCTATATGAATGTAGACGAGCGTGGAGCGCAAGTTGCGGTGCCCGGGCTGTAACGATATGTCTGTTATAGGCACGCCTGATCGAAGCATAGAGCTCTGCCCTATTCCCCCGGAGTCGTCCGGAAGGCAAAATACAACAGCGCTGCTGGGGTTAATAGGTCAGGTCAAAGGCGCAGGATCGAGGGTCCTGTTCCGTAGGAATTCGCGAGTCCGGATCTCGTCCACCACACCAGTTTTTAGAAAATACATTTTAATATTTTAATAGTGGTTTATCAAGTTTTTTTGTTGCTTATCATTCACGCCGTTCGACACTCGTTCCTTTTATCACCTATCATTCACGCCGTTCGACACTCGTTCCTTTTATCACCTATCATTCACGCCGTTCGACACTCGTTCCTTTTATCACCTATCATTCACGCCGTTCGACACTCGTTCCTTTTATCACCTATCATTCACGCCGTTCGACACTCGTTCCTTTTATCACCTATCATTCACGCCGTTCGACACTCGTTCCTTTTATCACCTATCATTCACGCCGTTCGACACTCGTTCCTTTTATCACCTATCATTCACGCCGTTCGACACTCGTTCGCTCTCTTCGTTCGCTCACTCGCTACTGCGGTTTTTCAGGTGCTCCGATGTCAGGGCCGGGCTTGCACCCCGCTCGCATTTCTGCTTCGCAGAATGCTCGCTCGCAAGCCCTAAGCGACGCGGACTGAGGCCGCGTCCATTACCCTGCCATCTACGCATCCCTCGCTACGCTCGGGCAGACCTGAAAAACCTCCGCCGAACGCGAATTATTAATGTGAAAAAAGTTGTAGGGTTCATTATTCTGGGTACTTATTCCGTATTTTATTAGTCCGTATAAGATATATCCCTAAATAATTTAAAAAATCACAATATTGATGATGATTCAGGTTTATTCCTGATATTATGGCCATAAAAATCAATGTACCGGCAATTTTGGCATTCGTAATGATCAGTATCGTTTTTGTGAGCGGCTGTATCCAGTTTCCGGATACAGCTAAAACTGAAGACATGAAGGTCCCTCACGAAGGGAAATATGGCATTTATATGTTAGACCTTGATACAGGCCGCGTACATTCAATTTACAGTACAGGCCAGGAAGTCTATACCTCTGCGCTTCGCTTGAATGATCAGTGTAATAAGCTCGTTTTCACGCAAAAGGCAGACGGTGACTCTAACGAGAAAAATGAAATTTTTACCATAAATGTAGATGGAACGGGCCTTCAAAGGATCACAAATAATGCTTTTTGGGACCTATACCCCGCATGGTCGGAAGACGGTTCGCGTATAGCATTCCTTTCTTTCCGTGGTAAAGACCTGGATATTTACATGATAGATGCCAATGGCAATAATGAGGCCCTGTTTTATGACTCCGGCACTCATGACGCGGATATTGATTGGAAAAATGATAACATTGTATTTACTTCAGGCTCCGCTATATGGACCATAAGAGATGACGGGACAGGATCGACGCGTGTCACAAGTCCGCCGAATGCAGGACTATGGGGTAAGGCAAATCTTCCTGCGGGAGACTATGATCCCCGGCTTGACCCGTCCGGGACGAAGATCGTCTTTGAGAGATTAGAGAACACGAGCAGCACACATGGAAACTATAACTTGTTTACCATAAACATAGATGGCAGCGGGGAGAAGCGCCTGACAGATACCGGATATTCGCAGGGGCTCGCAAGCTGGTCGAATTCAGGAGATAAGATAGTCTATACCGTCGCTGCCATAAATGATGAAGGTAAGTACGACGCATATATGATCAATTCTGACGGGACGGACAATCGTAATATTACGCCTTCGTATTTCCCGCCCGAGTTTTTAGTTTACTCTCCGATCTTTTCAAAAGATGACACTAAAATATATTTTATCGGGCAATGGTGGGAATGATCGTTTCATCCCATCATTTTTTAACGCCCATCATTTTTTAACGGCAACTGGGATCATAAAACCTTTAGGTTCTTCCGCTTAAGCTGCAGGATAACAGCATTCCCCTACATTATATATACAAATAATAGCAAAATAAACATATATAAATAAAATTGTGTCGAATTTAATATTTCACCGTATCATGACAGTGGCTTTATTATCATCATCAGGATTGGCTTGCGATGAAACACAGTGAAATTATCCATTGTCCGAAATGTAAAGGAAATCTTTCAAGCATAGATAGCCAGGGCTCGTCCGGGGAGTCCGGGAGCTATTTCTGTCAGACCTGCGGGATAAAGTATCCGGTGATCGACAGTGTCGTGGAATTCCTCCCCGGAGGTATGGTCACGAAAGGTCTCGGGCAGAAACTTATGGAATCGCCGCGCATGGTAAGCATATATGAAAGTAAATGGTGGCGCGGCTGTAAGCAGTTTTCATGGTTTATGGGCCTGACGCTGGACGAAGAGATAGAGCTGATCAAGCGTATAACATACCCTGGTGAAAAAGATACAGTTCTTGATCTCGCATGTGGTACGGGCATCTATGCGCGGGCTTTTGCTCAGGGCAGCCCCGGCCGCAATGTTTTCGGGCTGGATATATCATGGCCGATGCTTCAGTATGCGGCTGATAAGGCCCGTAGTATGGGAATAGATAACGTAAGATTCCTGCACGGCGACGCTCACAGCCTTCCGTTCGCGGATGAGTCACTGGACGTAGCGAACTGCTGCGGGGCATTACACCTGTTCTCCGACGTAAGGCGCGTTCTTGGCGAACTGTATCGGACAATAAAGCCCGGAGGACGATTCTCAGTAGCTGCTGCCTGGAAAAGTGATAATCTGTGGGGACGGATAAAAGCGTACTCTGACGAAAAGTTCTGGAAAATACACTATTTCCGTAAAGATGAGTTAAGTTCATTGCTGGACGAGGCTGGTTTCACCCCGACAATATATCACGCATATGGTATCTGGATGGTCGCCGGCGGCGTTCGCAGGTAAAAAATGAACAAATCAAAGCAGGATCATTCTTGTAATCGTTTTTTTAATAAAAAGGCTTTAAAGAGGACTTTTTCTTTCTTGCCGGCATCCTTGTAAGTATAAAATGAGATACTTTTCAGCCTGAGAAAACCATGAAATTTTACCAGCCTTTCAATGTATCCATCACTATGATGGTATATCCATAAACCGGAAGGATCTTCAACGCATGAGACTTCATCATCCATAGTTCCGATCACGGTGAAGCTGAACGTGCCGTCCTTTTTTAATAACCGGGACGTTTCTTTAAAAAATATATCCAGGTCCTGGAAAAAATGAAAAACGCCGCAACAGACGGCATGATCGAATTGGCTGTCTGCATATGGCCAGTTACCGGAGATCAGGTCGTATGTTTTTATCTCTTTTACAAAGCCTTTTTCTTTACAGGCCTTGAGCATCTCTTCGGAGTTATCTATACCATATACCTTCAGCCCTGCCTTATGGAACAGATAAGAGCTAAGGCCGGTGCCGATCCCGATATCCAGTATCATTTCTTCAGGACCGATATATTCATAAGTGAGACCGAACAAGACCTCATGCCCCCGATTTTCGACAAGCTCGCTCATACTGTCATAATACTTTGCAGAGACATCATGCGCTTCGAAGACATCGGATTTCATCATTTTTTCTTAGAATTATTTATCTTATAAAGCTTAGTATCATATCAATGCCTGGTCCCTGTCATAAGATACAGCTCATCCCCGCTGATACTTAAAATGTCCACTCAAAGTTTTATTGACATTCATAAAAAATAGAGATAATTTTGAGACTTTTATGCAAATGACTGGATATATAGGACCTATTCTCTTTTTAATATGATAGAATAATCGCCCAGCCCGTCAATTGTGATCGTCTCTCTATTGTCGTTGGGATTGAACGGGTCTTTCGGATAATACTTTAACAGATAAGTCGTACTTTCCTGTCCTGTAAAAGATATCCGGTAAGCCCTGACACCAGGTATGTCATCGCTGAAGAATTCCCACTTGCCGTCCGTTCTGGTACCTTTATCGTGGTTGATAAAAGTTAATTTATTATAGGCTGCAAAAAACTGGACGTTCACATGACTGTAGCCGTAGGGGGATTGTTTTTCGACCGATACCCAGCTACCTGCCAGTGGGTCATTGACCTGTGGATCCTGCGGGACAGGGGTCTGCACGGGCGCATACGTAGGCCCGGGTGTAGGTGTCCGTTCGCGTATCAAGCCTTTTGTACAGATACATCCGGACGATAATATTATTGAAGCTATTAAAAGCAAAATGATCAACGGCTTATAATATCTCATAATCACTCCCTTGCCTTCTCCTGCCAATACTATCCAGTATCATCGCATGACTATAAAAAATATTGTGTTCCATTTAATCGATAGGGGCATACGGATATAATTTCTTATAGTTTAGGATAACATAAAGATAAGTTGAGGTCAATATCATGGACAAGATTTCCATAGGCTCAAAGCCGCTGTTATACCCTTTGCCTGCAGTTCTGGTCGGTTCAAACGTTAACGGTAAGCCGAACTATATGACGGTAGCATGGTCCAGCATCGTGAACATGGCCCCGCCGATGGTGTCTGTCTCCATAGGCCATTCCAGGCACACTCTTAAGGGGATCGAGGAGAACAATACATTCAGCGTCAACATCCCTTCAACGAAACAGATAGCCGAAACGGATTATTGCGGCATCGTAACCGGCGCGGGCGATGATAAGTCAGCCCTTTTCGAGTCATTTTACGGTAAATTAAAGACAGCGCCCATGATCAAGGATTGTCCGATGAACATGGAATGTAAGGTCAACAGGACCATAGACCTTGGAAGCCATGTGCTCGTCATCGGAGAGATCATAGATATTCTCGTAGACCTTGATTGTACACATAACGGTATCCCGGATATCACAAAAATTGACCCGATGATATTCTCCTTCCCGCAGAACGATTATTTCCAGGTCGGAAAGCATATCGGCAAAGCTTTCGCTGCCGGGAAGAGCATAAAAAAATAGCATGATATATCAATTTAATTTTTAACTTTTAAATATTTTATAGAGTCTTTTGAGTCTTTTATTCGAGGTTACTATGCGGGTAGAAGTAGACAAGGATCTCCCAAAAACGTAAAAGGGCCTAAAAAATAAAAGAGGATGACGCGTTATTACCGCGTCATGGACCGCCTGAACAGCGGTATCGCTATTCCCAGCGTCACTATGCCGAATCCTACCAGTATGGCGATCTCCGGGAATATGTCGCTTACGCCAGCATCAAGTATCATGACCTTTCGCATCGCGTCTGCCGCATATGTGATCGGTATGATCTGGGATATCCACTGCATGAACCAGGGCATCTGCTGTATCGGGAAGAATACGCCCGACAGGAACATCATCGGGAACTGCAGCAAGGACATGAGCAGCATCGCGGTCTCTTCGTCCGCCGCCAGCGCCGTCATGACTATGCCCAGGCCTATGAAGCTGAACACGCCCAGTATCAGTATCATGAGCGCGAGCGGGATGCTTCCGTGAATAGTGACGCCAAAGAATATTACGGCCAACACCATCACGACGAAGCCCTGCAGGATACCGCGGATCGTTTGGGCCATTGTCTTACCGATTATTATCGATATCTGGTTAATCGGGGCGGCAAGGATACCGTCGAAGGTGCCTATCTCCTTTTCGTGGGAAATGGCCCGGGGGATACCGGTCATGGCACCGAGCATGACTATCATGATCAGCAAGCCCGGAGCTACGAAGCTAAAGTAGTTGGTCTCGCCGGGTATCGTACCCTTTACCTCAACGTTATACGGATGTATCACAGCCAGCGGATTAACGGTCATATTCGCCTTTGCGCTCAGCATGCCCACGGCCGATGCGGCCTGTATGCTGCCGAGCCCGCTGATAGCTCCGCTGGCGACTCCCTGTATCTGGGCAGCTACCTGCGGGTTACTCTTATCCACGAATACGGTCATGTTGGCCTGTTTACCTGAAGAGAGATCTTTCGAGAAATCCTCAGGTATGACTATGGCCCCGTATAGTTCTCCTCTGGTAATGCTTGTCTTCGCTTCTTCCAGGCTCATGCCCTGCTTGAAGTCCATATAATGGTCCTTTTCGTTGAGCATGACCAGTTGATCGATAAACCGGGCGGCATCGGCACCGTTATCCATATCGACTATGGCTACGGGCATGTCCGTCTGTATGCTGCCGGACGGGAATATGAAGCCGGTCATGAAGAGCATGAAGAACGGGAATATGAACATGAACAGCAGGCCTACGCGGTTCCTGGCGAACTCGAGCAGGTCCTTGTGGGTTATGAAATAGCTGTCTTTAATTATCTTTTTAACTCCCATGATGATCACCTCGCCCTCGCTTTAGGTGCCCTGAAGGGACCGTGGCGTCCTGTCTTGGGCTTCTCGTTGGCCTGATCCCTCATTTCCTTGCCGGTCACGTGCAGGAATACGTCCTCAAGTGTCGGCTCCCTCGTATTGATCAAGGTTATGTTGCCCCCGTCGTGCCTTATGGTATCCATCACGCGGTCAAGCGCGTCATTCCCGTGAGCGCTTATTCTGATATCGTGGGCATCCGGCTGTATTATCGCTGATACGCAATCCAGTGACTGGACCTTTGTTATCAGCGAAGGAGTAATGTTCGGTATCCTCATGTCGAATATCGTGGTATCTGCATCCTTCACCAGTCTCTTAAGGTTATCGGGGGTATCCAGCGCGACTATCTTACCGTGATCTATGATAGCTATCTTATGGCACAATACCTCCGCCTCCATCATCGCATGGGTCGTAAGGATGACTGTGGTGCCATTCTTGTTAATCTCCCTGATCAGCTCCCTTATGGATAGCGTGGTCTGTGGGTCAAGGCCGAGCGTCGGCTCATCCATGAATATGATCTTCGGTTCGGTGAGCAGTGCCCTTACTACATTTATACGCTGCCTCATTCCCGTAGAGTACTTCCCTATCTGAGTGTCTCTCCATTCGGTCATGTTCACGAGTGCCAGAAGCTCGTCGATCTTATCCTCGATCTTCTGTTTTGGCATTTCGTAAAGATTCCCGAAGAACCTGAGGTTCTCGGCCGCAGTCAGCCTTTCGTACATGATCATCTTTTCGGATACGAGGCCGATGTTCTCCCTGACCTTATTCGCTTCCTTTTTAAGGTCGTGTCCTGACACTTTTGCGGAGCCCGAAGTCGGCTGGGCCAGAGTGCATAGCATCCTTATTGTCGTGCTCTTGCCCGCCCCGTTGGGGCCAAGGAAACCGAATATCTCATTTTGATCGACATTAAATGATATGTCATTGACTGCAGTGAAGTTCCCGAACTTCTTGGTAAGGTTTTGAACTTCTATAGCGTATTGTCCTGTCATTTTTATTCTCCTAGTCATCGCCGAGGAATGTTAGCAGATCGTTGATCAGCTCTCTCCTCTTTTCACTTATGTGTTCGACTGCATTCTCCCCTTTCGGGGTGATAGTGTACACCTTTTTTCTGTCAACCTCTTCGCTCGATATGTAGCCTTTCGACTCGAGGAATTCCAGGGCTGGATATACTGAACCCGGGCTAGGCATCCATCTCCCTTCAGATTTTTGATTGATAAGCTGGATGATGTCATAGCCGTGAGTGGGCTTCTCCTTAATGATCTTCAATAAAAATAATTTAAGGAAGCCCTTCCTGATCTCGTTATTAAAGAGATCGTTCTTTTGTCCTTCTTTCAAACACGGATCTTCCATATATCTGACTCCAATATATCAGTATCCGATATATTACGGGTATATCGATATCCGACATAGGATATATAAATTATGGTCAGTAAATGGAAAGAGTCGTATTGCAATAGTATTAACGATAGCCGGTTAGTACGCTCGTTAAAGACGATAATAGAAAAGTAAGCCGAAGATAGTGTCCAAAAAGATCACAAATATGCATAGAGATCGTGGTAACGATGACAGCGATATCAGTCTTTTATGAAAAATATGATTTACCAGCTTAGAATGGACCGACCCGGAAGAGCAAATTCACCAATGCCAGGATACCGATGACAGACATCAGGAACGCAGCGATCAGTGCGGTAGATATCGGGAACTTTTTATTTAATTCATTGCTCAATCGTCTCTGGAACAGGAAATATTCCGCGATCGCAAATAACAAGAATACAGTTCCCAGGATCACCAGCGTCAGTCCCAGGTTCCTGGGCCCGTGATATACCAGTTCACCGGACAGGACATTCGATTCGCGCAGGTACTGGAAAAATTTGTAGATCGTAAAGCCGAAACTTATCATCGATAGTGAAGTGCGTATCCATGCCATGAGTGTACGGTCGGCAGCAAAGCGAGTGCGCTCATAAGCGAGATCCGTGCTGATGTCAGCCATAACTGGCTTGCTGCTATGAGGTTTGTCCTCTAATGCACCACTATTCATATATTAGCCCTTGCATATCGGTCTGGTAACGGTCAGTTTACTATGTGGAAACACTTTAATGAGGTCTTAAGGTACACCTGACTGCTGCATACCTTCATTAATAATATTATATTTTATATGATATAAAATAACCACGTTATAATTAAGTAAATCGATGTCATTTTCCTGGAAGATATTACTATCACAGGAATGATCTAAAATTTAATTTATTCCGTCATGATCCGGCCATAATAAACCGGTCATAAAAATAGCATCCCGACCATCATAAAAACAGGTTAATGCCTATCACAAATACAAAAGCCTTCAATACGATCCCGTCGTTTTATTGTTATTATACAATTTTTTCGTTATTTTGACTGGCAAGCGATTGATATTCATACTATTATATGGCATAATAAATATATAAATAATATTATATTTATAAATATATAATCGGTGTTATACTAAGCGTTTATTGAACGATGGGAGAGTGGTCAGGAAAATTGAAAGAAACAGGATTTGTAAAAAAGACAGGTGATAAGGCTGCGGCAAAGCTGTTAAAATATTTTCACATGGATTCATGGCCGGGCCTCATTATAGTACAGTCAGATGAACTATCTTTAAAGATCCAGAATAAGTGATAGCATGAAAAAGCTGATCATGATATTATTTGCCCTTACACTGATGATTACTATAGCCGAAGCGCAGGAGACGGGCATATGGCTACAGAGCGTTAACAGCGGGAGCCAGTCATGGGCATTCTATCCCTACAACCCGCCGTCTTATGGCCAGATGAGCGCCGTGAACACAGGCACGGATTATTTTACGATGGACCCGGGTACAAGCACGATGAGGAAGATCATAGTACATAACCATGGTTCCGTAGCGACGGACGTGACGCTTGAAGTCAGCGGCTTGCCGGCAGATTGGAACGTCAAGATAACGCCCATAATAAGGAATATCAATCCGGTAACGACGTTTCCGGCACATGGTACCGGTTCTGCGACATCGCACCAGGGCTATGGCAGTATCGTAGTGACTTTACCGCCTGGTGCACAGGCAGGTAGCTATGAGTATACTATAAAAGCAACAAGCCCTCTGGGCACATCGACTCTCAAGGATAAAATAAATATCGGCGGCGGACAGACGACTCCGACACCCACTGCGACGCCTACAGCGACACCCGCGCCTACTTCCACCCCGACACCTACACCGACATCTACCCCAACACCTACACCCACAGCGACACCTACACCCACGCCCACCCCGATACCGTCAGGCAACCTGATCAAGGACGGCGGCTTTGACAGCGGACTGGACAGAACATACTGGAAAGGCACAAAACTATCGAATTATAGGAATGATCAGGTAGTGGCAGACCAGAAGGCGGCGCACAGCGGCAAATACGGCATAGTAGGGGTCAAGGATGACTATAGCAGAATGGTAGCCCCTGTCCCATACGGAGGCAATGGGTTCACTTTCAGCGCATGGTTCTATGTAGCCCCGGAGGAAGACGCGATACCGTATTCATGGGGCACAGGTTACAGAGGCACCAGCATATGGGCGGGAGTCACTGACCTGGACGTCAATGCAGATTTCCTCGATGACATAAACCATTACTGCGTCGTAGGGTATAACAACAGGTCCGCTGACAGCCAGATAGCATATCATCGCGGCCTGAATTACAGAGGCTTTAAGAAAGTCGGGACCGGATGGTATAAGGGCGTCATAACTTATGACGGGAAGACATTGATATTCAGACAATATGATAATAGCGGGAACCTCGTAGGCGAAGCCCAAATATCCGAGACAGGGTTCACGCCGCGCAGCATCGTGGTCAACGCAGGCAGCACCCATCACTACATAGATGACCTCTATTACACGACATGGTAAGAATTGATGGCGGGATCCATTCCGTCATCATCTTTTTATATTATAACAGCAATTAACCAAATAAATATAAGATAAAAGGCTATTTCTCTATATTATGACCCATAATATAGCAATCACACGATATTCTAACGTCTCTACAAAAAAGCAGGTCGTTGACGTGCAATTATTTAATTGAATTTATTTATTAATAGTTCAATAAAATTCAAATTTGTTCACTTTTTTAACGAATAAATTCAAAATTATTCACCATGAAGAGAAAGTATTTAATATGTAATGATTATTGACTCATTACTTGCTAAGGAGGAGTAGATATTAAAAAACGTATACTAACCACAGCCATAATATGCACAATGCTGATGGCTACAGTGCTCATGGTTAACGCGAGCACCCCTATCTTCAATACTGCCGGTGAGCAGGGCCCGGCCACCTACATAGTAGGATTTACCGATAATAATGGTCTGGCAGGCATCATGGACGACCAGATGACGGCGTTCGTGACTGAGAATGATGCCAATATCATCTATAAATATGAATCTATTAATGCAATAGCTATCACAGTGCCGAACAAACAGGCAGCTGAAAAATTAAAGTCATTAAAGAACGTGAGATACGTCGAAAAAGAGAAGACTTTCCACGTATGCCTTGACAGCGCTACTAAGATAGTCGAAGCGACAAAGGCATGGGAATCTAAGTATACTGGCAAAGGAGTTAAAATTGCCGTTGTTGACACAGGCATTGACGGAAACCATCCCGACCTCAAGGGTAAAATAGTCGGATGGAAAGACTGTGTCCAGAACAAGAACACCCCTTACGATGACTTCGGTCACGGCACTCACTGCGCCGGCATAATTGCAGGAACTGGCGCAGGGTCTGGCGGCAAGTACAAGGGAGTAGCCCCCGAAGCAGAGCTCATAGGCGTTAAAGTATTAGGCAAGGATGGATCTGGAAGCGAGTCGCAGATCATCGCTGGTATCGAGTATGCGATGAACTCTGACGCGAAGATCATATCGATGTCACTCGGCTCCGATCAGCACTCACAGGCAATATGCGATGCTGTCTCCAAGGCAGTCCAGAAGGGTAAGATCGTAGTAGTAGCCGCCGGTAACAGCGGACCGAGAGGCGGTACTATCGGATGCCCCGCGGACAATAAGGATGCATTGACCGTAGGCGCGACCGACAAGAGCGACAACATAGCGTCGTTCAGTTCGAGGGGCCCCGCAAGAGGCGGCATAGCAAAGCCCGATGTCTGCGCACCCGGTAAAGACATAATATCTGCAAGGGCAGCAGGCACCAACGACCAGAAGGCTATAGATAAGAACTACGTATCCATGAGCGGTACATCAATGGCATGCCCGATGGTTTCCGGCGCGGTAGCATTACTCGTCCAGAAGGACCCGTCACTGACACCCGCGAAGGCAAAAGAGGTCCTCACCAAGTCGGCAAAGCGCCTGGGTCAGGGAGTACCCAACAATGACTACGGCTTCGGCAGGATCAACATAACCGCAGCCATGGACTACATGGACGGTAAGTTCAAGCCCGAGCCAGTACCTTCACCGACTCCGACACCAACACCGACTCCGACACCAACACCGACACCGGGATACCCAGGAAACCCGGGATACCCGAACCCTGGCAACCCGAGCCCGGGATACCCGAACCCTGGATACCCATACCCTGGACAGCCAAATCCGGGATACCCATACCCTGGACAGCCTAACCCCGGATACCCGCAGCCAGGATACCCATATCCGGGCCAGCCATATCCAGGATACCCGCAGCCAGGATACCCGTACCCGGGACAGCCGAGCCCCGGATACCCCGGATACCCGTACCCGGGCTATCCATACCCCGGATATAATAAATAAGAGTGACGATTAAAAGTATAAGAGCGGCGTATTACCATTATACGCCGTTATTTTTTCCTTTTAACTAACGTTCGTATCCCGTGAAGTATTCCACTTTCACCTTACTATCGGGCATTCCGAGTTCTTCGGTAAGTATATCCTGCATCTCAGAGACCATTTGAGGCGGACCGCAGATATAGAAAACTCGTTCGTTATGATCCGGTATCTGCTCCTTTATCATTTTAGCGTCTATGTGACCCTTTAGCCCTTGCCACGAAGGCTCTCTTGTCAGGACGTTCATCACCCTGATATGAGGATTCTGGCGCTGCATCTCTTCAAACTGGTCCCTGAAGACGATGTCGTCAGAGGTCTTATTAGAGTATAGCATGACTATGTCAGTGGAGAGCTTTTTGTCTGTGCAATATTTGCAGATGCTCCTGAGCGGCGTTATGCCTATGCCGCCTGACAGCATCCCTATCTTAGGGTATTGCCCGGAAAAATAAAAGCTCCCGAACGGCCCTTCAAGCTTTACCCATTCTCCGCCTTTCAGCCTGTTCAAGGCCTGAGAGAAATCGCTATCCCTTATCTTTTTTGTGAACTCGAGATAATTTTCCGTGGGGCTGCTGGAAATAGTGAAATGTTTTCGAGCCTCATTTCCATCTATCTTTAGCGAGACGTACATCCACTGGCCCGCCAGGTGATCCCAGCCTTCCGGCTTTTTGAATCGAAAGCTCTTCGTGTCATGAGTGCGCTGTATCACCTGCTCCACTTTAGTCTCGAATATCATCGATTGCACCTCTACTGCCATAAAAACCCGCCATATTACTATTATATTAATGCCCGCATCAATAAAAGTGATTTGAGGATATAGCGCACAGGTATGGCAGGGCAGGTAGTGCCTTGAAAAGCTTTTATAATTTCAGATATTACTGTAAAGGGCTATGACCTCCTCAAAAGTCTCCCGTGAAGAGAAAGGACCGATAGCGCTGGAGCTCGCGAAAAAGCAAAAGTCGATCAGCGTGGCGGAGTTCTTCGAAAAGAACAGGCACATGCTCGGTTTTGATTCGCTGCCGAGATGCCTTATAACCTGTATCAAGGAAGCCGTGGACAACTCGCTGGACGCATGCGAGGAGTCGTCAATACTGCCCGATATCTACATACGCATACGTAAGGTCGACGATAAGATGCTGAACATAGTCGTGGAGGATAACGGCCCCGGCATACATAAAGACGTCCTGCCCAGAGTGTTCGGTAAGCTGTTATACGGCAGCAGGTTCCATGCGATAAGGCAAAGCAGAGGACAGCAGGGTATCGGGATATCCGCCGCCGTTTTATACGGCCAGCTCACAAGCGGCAAGCCCGCTCGCATAACGTCAAAAATCGATTCGAAGCTGCCCGCCTACATGTATGATCTTAAAATAGACACTGAGACCAATGAGCCGAGAATATTATCGGAGCGTATCGACGAGTTTTTTACCTCAAAAGGGACGCGCATAGAGATAGAGATGGAAGCTGCGTACGTAAGAGGAAGGCAGTCGGTGCTTGAGTACCTGAAGAACACGTCTATAGTAAACCCGCACGCCCGTTTCACTTTTATAGACCCGTATAATGAAAGGTTCACGTTCGAGAGAGCTTCTGACATTCTCCCGAAAAAGCCTGTTGAGATCAAGCCCCATCCGAGAGGCATCGAGCTTGGCACCCTGGTCAAGATGCTCCAGGTCACCGACATTAAGAAACTCAGCTCTTTCCTGAACTCTGAATTCACAAAGGTCGGAGGGTATACGGCGGAGAACATTTGCAGGGAGGCGAACATTGACCCGAACATGGTCCCGCACGACCTTTCAATGGACATAGAGGGAGTGAAAAGGCTTCTCGGCGCGTTCCAAAAGATCAAGGTCATGTCACCGCCCAGGGACTGTCTTTCGCCCATAACTGAAGACCTGCTCAAGAAAGGGGTCATCCAGAACTGCAATATAGACTTTATAGCCACTGCTTCCAGGCCGGTCAATGCCAGCAGGGGAAACCCGTTCATGGTCGAGGCCGTGATCGCGTTTGGCGGCGACATCGAGCGAGAAGGCAAGGCCGACATTATAAGGTTCGCTAACCGCGTGCCTCTCATGTACCAGCAGGGCGCCTGTGCCATCACCCATGCCATAGAGAGAATAAACTGGAAACACTATAACATGGAGCAGCCGAAGAATGCAAAGCTTCCGTCGGGCCCGATAATGGTGCTGGTCCATATCGCTTCCACGAACGTTCCGTTCACGTCCGAGTCAAAGGACGCCGTGGCGGACATACCGGAGATAATGGATGACGTGGAGCTGGCGGTCAGACAGTGCGCAAGAGAGCTGAGCAGGTTTCTTTCGGAGCAGAAGAAGGCCCTGGAGGCCCGTAAGAAGATAAGGATCTTCGAGAGCTACACAAAAGAAGTCGCGAACGCGCTCAGCGTTTTGACGGGAAAAGACGAGGCCCATATCGAGGCAAGGTTTTTAGACATCCTTAATAAAAAATATTCAAAGTTCATCGAGGAGATACCCGCAGAGGATAACGCCGGAGGGGAGTGAATGGCGAAGAAAAATGATGCGATAATAAGTAAGCTTAAGAATATCGGCGAGGGAGTACTGGATGACGTCGAGTCTGGCCATAACCCTTCGATGGACATTATGACAAGGTCTATCAACAACGTCCATTTCGACGAGGCCTCAGGGGTCATCAAGCTGGGGAACGACAGGCAAAAGAGGTTCTATTTTAACGTGAACCAGGCTAAAAAGTTCCTGCAGACCCTTCTTATCGCAAAGCAGATAAAGACGCTTATCGAGCAGGATAAGCCTCCCCTGTCCATACGTCAATTGTTTTACACTTTAAAGCATGAGATACCCGGCGCCGGGGAGAACACGTTTGACGTGCAGGAAGAGTCGGACCCGATAATCGAGGACATAGAGGCGATCACCGATACGCTGAGAGAGGACCTGAACCTTATAGCCACCCCTAACGGAGTGATATCCGGCCCCATGGTAGTCGAAGATAAGACAGGCGACGTACTCGATTTTACCAGGATGGGCTCTGCCGGCGGGGCCGTACCCCCGATAGTGGAGGATGATTATTTCCACATAAAGGAGATGAGCGCCGATTACATACTGGTCGTAGAGAAATATGCGGTCTGGAACCTTTTAAACCAGGAAAAGTACTGGAAGAAGAATAACTGTTTGCTCATGACCGGTAAAGGGCAGCCCGCAAGAGCGGAACGCAGGCTTCTGGCCAGGTTCGCCGAAGAGTTTGACATTCCCATATACATTTTCACGGATATGGACCCGTGGGGGTATTACATTTATTCCGTATATAAGTACGGCTCCATAAATCTCGCGTTCTTCTCGGAAAAGGCGGCATGCCCTCCGGCTAAGTACATAGGCCTGTCCGTAAGGGACGTGATGGATTTTCAGCTGCCAAAGAGCTCCTGGATCAAGCTCAACGATGAGGATAATAAGCGTATAGAGGAAATATCTTCATACCCGTGGTTCCAGAAAGAAAGATGGCAAAAGGAGCTTTCCGATCTTAAAAAGTTCGGGTATAAGATAGAGCAGGATGCGCTCGTTTCCAAGTCTATCGAGTTTACCTCGAACAATTACTTACCGCATAAGATCGAAAATAAAGAGTTTCTGGAATAGATCTCGATAAAATATATATTCAAAGCTCCGGTAGAGGCTTAATAGATGGAACCGATGGGAATTACGTTATTGCAGGGGCTCATCACGATATTCGGGCTCTCCATAGTCATCTTGCTGATATGCCACAGATTCCGCATCCCCGCAATAATCGGGTTTTTATTTACGGGGATACTGGTAGGGCCTTATGGCACGGGAATTTTCAGCGCGGTCAGCGAAGTCGAATTCCTGGCAGAGATAGGGATAGTTCTACTGTTATTTACCATCGGGATAGAATTCTCTTTTAAAAGCCTCCTCGAGCTCAAGAGGTCCTTTTTTGTTGGCGGGACCGTCCAGGTGCTTTTAACGTTCCTGGCGGCGTTTGCCATCGCGTCTCGAATGGGTTTTTCCACAGAACTGTCGATACTGATAGGCTTTCTTTTCACGCTGAGCAGCACGGCGATCGTCTTGAGGCTGTTACAGGAAAAAGATCAGCTCGAGAGCCCCCATGGCCGTACTGCTGTTGGTATCCTGATATTCCAGGACATCGTCGCGGTGCCCATGATGCTCATAGTGCCGTTACTGGCAGGGACGTCGGGCAGCGTCGGAATGGAGGATAGCATACATATACTTGTATTAAAGATAATCGGCATCATCCTTCTTGTGGCGATCGGCACGATATGGCTCGTCCCGAAGATACTTTTCGAAGTCGCGAAAACACGCAGCAGGGAGCTTTTCCTGTTATGCATAATTGTCATATGCCTGTCAATGGCCTGGCTGACATCGAGCATCGGGCTTTCTCTCGCGCTGGGAGCGTTTCTTGCAGGCCTTATCATCTCCGAGTCAGAGTACAGCCAGCAGGCCTTGAGCGGCGTACTGCCTTTCAGGGATGTGTTCACAAGCTTTTTCTTCGTATCGATAGGAATGCTCCTTGACATCGGTTTTATCCTGAAGGACCCCTGGACGGTAGTGCTCGTCGCCATCGTGATAATATTGTTAAAATCCTCGATAGCGGGCATAGCTACGCTGGTCATGCAATACCCGTTAAGGACAGCGATACTTGTGGGCTTCGCACTAAGCCAGGTCGGAGAGTTTTCATTCATAATCTCAAAGCTGGGACTGGACTATGGCATCCTGAACAACGAGCATTACCAGTTTTTCCTTGCAGCGTCCATAATGACCATGGCCGCGACCCCGTTAGTGATGGCGGCATCCCCGCATATCGCGAACGTGATATGCCGCTTGCCCATACCGGATAGATTAAAGGCCGATACCTGTGCGCGTCCCGGTGCTAAAGAGATGGGCTTAAAGGACCACCTGATAATCATAGGCTATGGATTGAATGGAAGAAACCTTGCGAGAGCTGCAAAATCGGTGAACATACCTTACACCATATTAGAGATGAACCCGGAGACGGTAAAATCGGAAAAAGAGAAAGGCGAGCCGATATTCTATGGGGATGGGACGAACGAGGAAGTCCTGAAACACGCTAATATTAATGACGCAAGGATAGTCGTCGTGGCGATATCCGACCCCTTAGCCACCAGGGCGATAGCGGATACGTGCAGGAGGCTAAACCCCGCAGTGCATATCATAATAAGGACACGGTATATAAAGGAGGTAAAGCCGCTCTATAAGATCGGTGTCAACGAGGTCATACCGGAGGAATTTGAGACATCGGTGGAGATCTTCGCCAGAGTATTGAAAAAATACATGGTGCCGAAGGACAGGATAGAGAAATTCATAACTGAGCTAAGGGCTGAGAATTACGATATGTTCAGGAGCATGTCAAAATATTATACTTCATTGACGGCCCTGGACCTGCCTTTGTCTGCGATGGAGATCAGCACGTTGCAGGTGAGCGAAGGTTCTGAGATAGCGGGCAAAACGCTGGCCCAGATAGAGTTCAGAAAAAAATACAGGGTCACTTTACTATTGATAATGAGGGATTCCGAGAGTATCTATAATCCCCAGGGGGATACCTGCCTCTATGCAGGGGACCGTGTAGTGCTTTTCGGAGAGCCGGAAAATATAATCGAGATATCAAAGCTGTTCAGAGAGACCGGGTGAAAGAATAGTCTTGCATTACAGCTTTATGAGATCCGGAGCGCTCATTCTTTCCTTTCCTCCGAGGCTGTTCGCAAGCCATGCCACCATCCTCGGCATCCATTCCATATAATGCTGAGGCGCACAGTGTTTATCCCCTTTGAATACCCATTCATCCTGGTCTATACCTCCCTCTGAGGATATGATGAACAGGTCATCGATAGGCACATAAGGATCGCTTGACCCGTTAATGCTCAGAATGGGGCAGGTGATACGACCTGTCTCGATATGCTTGAACAGCGAGAAATCGTACAGTTTTTTAAGGGCGATGCTTACCTCCGTATCGGGGTCATTACCCTGTATGAAGGCAAGTGTCATTTTCAGGTACTCCGGCAGGTTTTTCAGGTTATCGGGCTCAAAAGCCCTGTGTATCGGGCCCCCGCAATTGACGGCCGCTTTTATCTCCGGGAATGACGCTGCGGACATCATGGCCCAGTACCCGCCAAAGCCGATACCGAATATACCTATGCGGTTCGGGTCTACACCTCCTCTGCCTGCCAGGTATTTGATAGCTTTTGAATAAATGTCGATACTGTCCTCGCTCAGCCTCCACGAGCTCTCGCCCGTGCCCGGCATGTCTATGGTCAGGCATGCCATACCGCTGTTACGGACTATATAGTCAGCGATGTTGTGTATATCCTCCTTTAATATCTCCGCCCCGCCCGTTAAAAGCACGCCTTCCGGGAGTGTTATCTCATTCTGCGGAGACGGGGAGTAGAAGTATCCCTTGATGTCTCTCCCTTCGAAAGGTATGCTTACGACCTCGAAATTGTATGGGAATAGATGGCTTGACTCAATCAATGATAATTTTTGCTTCGAGTAAGCCTTTTTCCTTAATGTGGTATCTGCAAAAGGAAACCTGGCTATGCCATAGTATGTTGATGCTTTATTAAACAAGGATATTTTTTCCTGATCGATCTTAGCCGGAGAGTAAGCCTTGTTATAACATTTATCCCCAATTTTCATGAACTCGCTCGTCCATCCTCCCGGAGCATCGCTATTTTCCATAAGGCTGTTCACCTTTGAGCATACATCCTGCAATATCCTGGCATCAGCCCCCCAGGCTTCCCAAAAAGGGAACCTCTCTAAAACCAGCCATTCCAGGTTTGGGTTAATGGGACGAGTTCCTTTTTCAATAAGCATATGATAACACCAAATGTATTTCCATCGCTTGAAAATTATACTTTAATAACGGATTTACCGGAAAGGGGCCGGTTCATTAAATATTAGATTAAAAACTATCAGCGTTTTTTGTATGGTTTAAAAAAATGCTCAGTAATTGTTTTCCAAAAAATACCAAGAATGTTTTATATGTATCGTCAAAATAATTACATATAGTCTGACAATTGTATACGGGCTTGATACTTTTTCATCTCAAAGAACTCAACGTTTCTTTTTAAAAGATCTTTGTTTGCTATGTGTCTTTGAGATGAAAATACATCATATCCATGTGCAACATTAAAGATCACGCTCAAATATTTTGACGCTGCGTATAGGTCATACTACTCTAAAATTAATGAAAAATTAATCGATAATATCGACGCACGTTACTTTTAAATTTTTAGCTTTATGATACCGTATGTCACAGAGCCTATAGCCCCGAGCACTATGCCTACGACCAGCAGGAATGGCAGGCAGCATATTAGATCGCTTACGAGCCCGGTGACTGCCGATTCAATGCCCGGGCCGTTTAAAGGCGAGAAAAAGTTGGCCGTCATATTGATCAGCATGGCAAATGGCCTGTGGACCAGCTCTGCGACCGCCCCCGACAATGCGCCATAGATAAGCGCATCGTTCTTATCCCGGATATAGGAAGATGTGAATATGGCGGATAGTACGCCTGCCCCGAAAAATGTAATACTGCCTAAAAATATCATGACGAAGGTAAAGATAGCCGAAATGATAAGGAACGCCGGAACTTCGCTTCCCGTATATCCGGAAGTACCGTATGCCCCCATCCATTCACTAAAATATGATCCGAACACAAGCCTTTCCACACCTATGTATATGATTGAAAGAACAACAAGTATGATACCGCAGATGATGCCGGCCTTTATGGCCTGAACATATTTCTCCTCCATACAGATCCTCCGGGGGAACTATGACTACGGCCAAAGATAATAAAGATAACCATACAAGCATAACCCCCCATATAATTTAAAATGTGAAAATTTAAAATTATGGGTGATGAGCTTCAATACTTTGTATCCGGATGAACGTATGTAAAAATTTGGCCGATAAAAATAGCCGATAAAATGAGAAGCGCCTTACAGGTTATAAATTCATTCCGATATATTTATTAAGTCAGGACTTACTTTTTTAAATGATATATAGAGGCATGATATGAGACATAACAGAGGTCTTTTCCGCCGGATCAGCCGCCGCAGAATGCATGGTAGCCAGTTTTTAGTTCTGGCAATGATAATGGCAGTATTAATTGCCGTTTATTTCATAAGGCGTAATAACCTGATGAAAGCGGGCATTCAGCCAAAACCATTAATGGAAGATGTCAGGGATGTATATGGGCGGCTTCAGGACAGGCTTGACAGGGGCGATTATTCCGGCATTTTGGGAGAAATACTGGGAAGACAATGACATACTAAAATATCATCTTTTTTCATTTTACGATAAATGGCACAGTCCCCACAAGTATATAGTTTCAAAGTATGAACAATAGATTATGCCTGTGCCTGTTTTGGAGAAGTATGGTAAAAGCCGCCTGAGAGTCACAGACATCTCGCAGCAATTCTGGTGTGAGCGACAGGTTGAGCTGTCGCTGGAGTTCCCCCGGGAGGAGACTCCGGAAACAATCGCGGGCTCCGACATACACAGGGAGTTAATGCACGAGATCATCGAAGAGATAGAGGCAGTCCCTGAAACTGTCGAAGACGAAGCATATCTTTTATTGCTTAATATCGACACAGGCCTGGAACAATTATTATCCGGAGGCAAGACCCGTGAGCTAAGGGTGTTCGGTAAAGCGGGCGGTTTCCCCATCTCGGGAACGATCGACGAGATCTCAATATCGGGGAACAGGACGTTCGTACTTGACCATAAGACAAGAAGGACGCCCAGAATGCCTTCTCCCGCAGCCATTAAGACCACGCAGGTCCAGGTCATGCTCTATAGAAAAATGCTCCAGGACTTGAAAGATGGGATATATGCATACGATGATCTTATCACAGACTTAAAACTGCCTGTCCCCGGTGAAATATCGCCCGGATTTATCAAAGAGTTAGGATCAGGCGGGGTCAAGGTCGATTGTATGTCTGTCGAAGAAATTTGCGGAAGGGTCTTTGACAGGTTTAGAAGGATACCGGAGCTATCTGACAGCATGATAATCAGATACATATATCAGGGCACAAAGGAGCATATCGGCGATAAGATCATAGAGTACGATCCCGTGTCACTGGAAAGTAAAATAGCATATGCAGGCCTTTTTTGGGAAGGAAAAAGAAAAGCTTTCAGGGTAAAGCAGTCCGAGAGATGGAAATGCAGCTATTGCGAGTATAATGACGGAAGATGCGTAGAATAGTAAAACATCGTTGTGAGCCATTAGTCTTTATTGTTTATAGTTCCTATTGGCTTGTCCCGTAAATGCATAGTTTAATAATATCTTTTTTAAGCACAAAGGCAAACAAGGAACACCAAACTGCTAACCACAAGGCGCACAAAGTCGAATAAGGACCGCTAACTCTCACCACAAAGCGCTCAACGGGCACCAGTAGTTGTGATGGTGTTTAGTTGGTTGTGGTGTTGTTGTTTGTTTTTGTGGTGTTTTTGGTTGGTTAGTATGGGAGGAGTTATCAGTTTATCGGTTGTTTTTTGTGTGTGAAAACTAAAACGTT